>PQAM01000008.1:300000-559416 GCA_003104975.1 Candidatus Methylomirabilota bacterium | reverse complement strand
CCGGACAACCCCTTCGTCGGCGCGATCCCTGGGCGGGATGAGATCTATGCGCTGGGCCTGCGCAACCCGTGGCGGTTTGCCTTCGACCGGGCGACGGGCGAGCTCTATGTGGGGGATGTGGGGCAGGGCGCGTTCGAAGAGGTCGATCTGGTGACGCTTGGTGGCAACTACGGCTGGCGGGTGTTTGAGGGGACCCACTGCACGACTAACGATCCGGCCCGCTGCGGTGAGGGCGGCTTCGTGCCGCCGATCGCCGAGTATGCGCACGTCGGCGCGCGCTGCTCGATCACCGGCGGCTACGTCTACCGGGGGCATGCCTCGACGCTGCCGGTGGGGAGCTATCTGTTCGGCGACTTCTGCAGCGGGGAGCTGCTGCTGCTCAGCGGGGGGGTGCAGACCGTCCTGCTCGATACCCCCCTGCTGATCTCATCCTTCGGCGAGGACGAAGCCGGCGAGTTGTATGTGGTGGATCTGACGGGGACCGTGTACCGCATGGTCAATCCGGCGGCGCCGGTGCTGACCATCGACCTGAATCAGGAGACCTTCCACGCGGGAGAAACGTTGGTGATGTCGGTGCGGCTGCAGAACGGTGGACCGGCGTTCTCGACGGACGCCTATGTCGGCGCGGTGCTGCCCGACGGCACGACGGTGTTTTTCCTGACGAATTTGGACCCACCGGTGGGCGTCATCTCTTCACTCTCAGGCGACGCCAGTACGTTCCCGCCGCTTCTAGCGAGCGTGCTCGTTCCCACCGGTCTCCTCTTTGAAGACGACCGTTTTGTTGCATTCCCGTTCTCGGGAACCGAGGCCCCGGGCCAGTACACGGCATTCGCCGCGTTAGCCAGGCTCGGCGCCCTCGCTGACGGTCGCCTCGACCCAGGGGACTTATGGGTTCTGGTCAGTCACCCTTTTTCCGTATCCCCCTGACCGACGGACATAGTCGGTCTTCCCGTTCGAGCGCGCTGCAGCCGGTCGGCGGAAGGATTGCCCCGCAACCGGTTTTCCGGCCCAGCGGCTTGGGTGAACTGGACGGTTGGGTGTGGGATGCTGTCGTACGGTCCCGTTTCCTGCAAGACCCGCGAGGGTCCCTTGTGCCGCGCGGCGCGCGGCGTTCGCCTTCGCCCGAACCCGCTCCTCCGCTTTGCGCGTGCGGATGGCGGCAATACGCTCAACGATGGGGATCTCAAAGCGCTCAGCGGGTGCGGTTGCGTAATTAAAACCCTGAACCTTCTGACGCGGCAGACGTGTACCGATGCTGCGCTCGATGGCGCGGAGATCGGCCTCTTCGTTCGGCGAGACCAAGGTGTAGGCATCGCCCGTGGCTTCCTTGCGTCCGGTACGTCCGACTCGGTGGATATAGTCTTCCGGCAGAGACGGGACGTCGAAATTTACGACAAGTCCCAGCGCCTCGACATCGATGCCGCGCGCGGCGATATCGGTCGCCACCAGGACACGACACCGTCCCCTCTTGAAGCCGGACAGGGCCTCAGTCCGCTGCGCCTGACTGCGGTTCCCATGAATCCTGGCGCAGGTGACGCCGTGCTTTTCCAGAAATCCGGCAAGCCGATCGGCCCGGTGCTTGGTGCGGGTAAAGGCCAGGACATGCTTGGATGCGCTGGTCTTCACCAGTTCCAGAAAGAGGGTAGACTTCAGTTCCTGTGGGACGGGGTAGGCCACATGGGTGATTCCCGACGCCGGCGCCGCCTTCCGCTCGATATTCAGACAGACCGGATTGTGCAACATGTCGCCCGCAAGTTCCAGAATGGGCGGCGGCAACGTCGCCGAAAAGAGCAGCGTTTGCCGTTGCTTGGGGACGCGCTGCAGGATGCGACGGATGTCGGGCAGGAAGCCCATGTCGAGCATACGATCCGCCTCATCAAGCACGAGGTGCTCGATACCGCTCAGACGCGCATACGGGTATTGAAGGTGATCGAGCAGCCGGCCGGGGGTAGCGATCAGAACGTCCACACCTCTGCGGAATGCGCCCTCCTGGGGCGTCATAGATACGCCTCCGTACACTGCGGCGCCCTTCAGGGGGGTGTGCGCGGCAAGATCGTGGAGGTGGTCCGAGATCTGCGCCGCGAGCTCCCGCGTGGGCGCCAGAACGAGCGCCCTTGTGGTTCCCTTGGGCTTCTCTATGAGGCGGTGGAGGATGGGCAGCAGGAACGCAGCGGTTTTACCGCTCCCGGTCACGGCGGTAGCCATGACGTCCCGGCCATCCAGAAGGGGCGGAATAGCGAGACGCTGGATCGGTGTCGGGTGTTCAAACCCCATATTGTGAGTGGCCTTCAGCAGGTTCGCGTTGAGCTTTAATGACGAAAACGACATAATTCTCCTTGTGCTGTGTACTGTCTTTGGGTGCGCCTGTTCCGTAATGGACAACGCGCCCTGGTGCTGTGTGTCCGGTCGGCATACGTAAGGTGACGGTGGGATCGCCGGAAGAGAAGTCGCCGTGCGGAAGTGAGGGTTCCAGCTCGACAATACATCGGGGCCGCGTCGAGGCCTCGATCAATCTCGTGACTGCAATATTTATGCACTATAACATGCTTCGTGTAACGCGACAAGGAGAAAGCGCGGAGGTACTGTGCGGGCGGTCGTACAACGGGTGAGCGAGGCGACAGTCGCCGTGGCGGGGCAGACGATCGCGGCCATCGGCCACGGGCTGCTGGTGCTGGTCGGGGTCGGTAAGGACGACATGGAGGCCGACGCGAACTATATTGTCGCCAAGATCGCGGAACTCCGGATCTTTGAAGATGAGGCTGGAAAGATGAACCGCTCGGTGAGAGACGCGGGCGGCTCGGTACTGGCGGTAAGTCAGTTCACGCTATACGGCGACGGCCGGAAAGGCCGACGGCCTTCCTTTGACCAGGCGATGCAGCCGGAGGCCGCTCGACGGCTGATCGAATATCTGTGCGAAAGCCTGCGAACGCGCGGACTATCGGTCAAGACGGGCGAATTCGGCGCCCTGATGGAGGTCTCCGCAACCAACCATGGCCCGGTCACGATTCTGCTGGACAGCCACAAGCTTTTCTAATGCAGCCGTACCCTCTTTACCGCCGGGCACCAGAGGGGTTACCTACAAAGTAGACCGGCTCCTCGCCTGCGACGATCGCCGGCGTAATCGTCCAGGTCCCTCGACAGGCGGTATCGGCCACCCTTCCGGCCTGTTCGGACCCTGCAACCGCCAAGGTTACGCCGCTTGCCAGCCCGCCCAGAATACAGAAGGCCGCCTTGAACGGGAAATACACCATTGTTCCTACGGCGCTCCCGACCCCTGTACCAACCTGCCTGAGTGTACTGTGTGATCTGCTCGATTCTGATGCGGCCCAGCTTGGGATGCTGTATCCGATCAGAAGCAGTGCAATAGCCAATACCGCGATCTGTCTCATCTCGGTCCTCCCATCGACAGTTGTCTCGACATCTTCTTCCGTATGAAATAAGATATCAATAGGGAACAGTAACGATGCGCCCAGCTCCATCAGAAACAAGACCGGAGCGATCTGACTTCACCAAACAATACTACCATGTCGCATACACCAAAGCCAGCCCTTGGGACCGTCAGTATTGCCCAACAGGTCTCACCTGAGCGCCTCCGGGCCCACGTCGAGCACCTCGCCGGTGACATCGGCGAGCGTAATGTCTTTCATCCGGGGGCGCTGCGTGCCGCCGCCGAGTACATCCAGGAGGAGTGGCACAGCCAAGGCTATCAGGTTATCCCATACCGGTACACCGTATCCGGCGGCGAGTGCGCCAACCTGGAGGTCAACCGACCGGGCTGCGTGCGGCCCTACGAGATCCTGCTGATCGGCGCCCACTACGACTCGGTACGGGGGAGTCCGGGCGCCGACGATAACGGCAGCGGGGTCGCTGCTATGTTGGAGTTGTCCAGACTGTTCGCCGAGTTGACGCCGGCGATCACCGTGCGCTTCGTCGCCTTCGTCAATGAGGAGCCGCCGTTCTTCCTGACACGGCGGCAAGGAAGCGTCGTCTATGCCAAGGCGGTACGGGCGCGCGGCGATGCAATTCGGGCGATGGTCTCGGTGGAGGCCATCGGGTACTACCGGAATGAGCGCGGCAGCCAGCACTACCCGCCCCTGTTCCAGTTCTTCTATCCCCGCCAGGGCAACTTTATCACCTTCGTCTCCGACTTTCGCTCGCGCGCCCTGATGCGCCGCGCGGTGCAGGCGTTCCGTCACGCCTCCGACTTTCCGCTCGAACACATTGCAACGACCCGCTTTGTCCCTGGGGTTGCCTGGAGTGATCACTGGGCTTTCTGGCGGCGGGGCTACCGTGCCATCATGGTCACCGACACGGCCCTGTACCGCAATCCCTACTACCATACCCGCCACGATACCCCAGACACGCTGACGTATCCGGCGTTTACCCGCGTAACGGAGGGGCTCGCAGAGACTTTTGCAACGCTGGCTGTTGGCGGTCTGGATAACGACCAGACGTAGCCGCCTTTTCGGCTAGTCCGATGCGAACCGATAGCCCACACCGGGCTCGGTCAGCAGATAGCGCGGTCGCGCGGGGTCGGCCTCGAGCTTGCGCCGAAGCTGGGCAACGTAGACCCGCAGGTAGTGCGGTTGCTCGGTCTGATGCGGACCCCAGACCTCCTTCAGCAACTGCTGTTGGGTGACCACCTTCCCCGCATAGCGAATAAGCGTCGTCAGCAGTCGATACTCGATCGGGGTCAGGTGGATCTCCCGCCCCTCGACCGTCACCCGTCTCAGCCCAAGGTCCACCTGCAGCTTTCCTGCGGCGAAGTGGGACTCGGCCGCCTCATTCGGATTGCGCGCCGCGTGTCGCAGGACCACCCGGATGCGGGCCAGCAGTTCGCCGACCCCGAACGGCTTGCTCACATAGTCGTCGGCGCCCGCATCCAAGGCCGCGATCTTGTCGCGTTCCTGCCCCCGCGCCGAGAGCACAACAATCGGCACGGCACTCCACTCCCGCAGCCGTCGGATGACCTCGAGGCCGTCGATGTCGGGCAGGCCAAGGTCGAGGATGACAACGTCAGGCTGACGCACGGCCACCTGCGCCAGGCCCTCCTCGCCGGTGGTCGCCTCAAACAGCCGATACCCCTGGCTTTCCAGGCTGGCACGGAGGAAGCGTCGAATCGGCCGTTCGTCCTCGATGAGGACAACAGCTGGGCCGCCCTCATCGGGCGTCTCTACCGCCGACATCGCACCTTCCGGCAGATCAGTCATCAAAATCTCCCAACTTCGGAGGCGTGCCAGTCTGGGGGATGGTGAAGCGGAACGCCACGCCGCCCTCCGGACGATTCTCGGCCCAGATGCGGCCGCCGTGCGCCTCCACGATCCCCCGGCAGATAGCCAGTCCGAGCCCGGCCCCGCGCGAAGCGAGCCCCGGCCCACGATAGAATTTGTCGAACACCCGCTCTTCGTCTCCAGGCGGAAGCCCCGGACCGCGGTCCGTCACCTCGACGGTGACCGCTTCCGGCTCGGCCCATGCCGCGATCTCCAGGCGACCGTCATCGGGCGTGTGCTTGATGGCGTTGTCCAGTAGATTGATCAGGACCTGTTCCACCAGGATATCGTCGATCGGGACGAGGGGGAGGTCGGGCGGCAGTCGCGTAAACACCGGCCTGTCGCCCAACGACTTCGCCAGGCGGCCCAGTGCGACCCCGACGATGTCTTCCAGCGAATGCCACTCTTTTTTGGCCTGCAACGTTCCGGAATCGAGCCGCGTCATATCGAGCAGGTTGCTCACCAGGCGGTTCAGGCGCTCGGCCTCCTCAGAGAGCGTCTCCAGTAGCTCGTTCCGGGTCGCCGCATCGAGCCTCGTCTCACCTTCCAGCAGGCTGCTGGCCGCCCCGGTGATGGAGGCCAGCGGCGTCCTGAGATCGTGGGAGACCGAGCTTAGGAGCGAGCTGCGCAGCCGCTCTGCCTCCGCCCGTATCTGGGCCTCCTGCGCAGCCTCGGCCAGCCGGGTACGCTCCAGCGCCAAGGCGGTCTGATTGGTGAAGGTCTCAAGCTGGTGCAACTGCTCGGGCGCCTGCAGCGAATCGGGCTCCGACGGCCGCAGCCCCAGCACGCCAAGCGCCCCCTGCGACGCCATCAACGGGAGGTAGAGCGCCTTGGCTCCCGGCAGCGTTGATGTGCCCTGCCCGGCCATCTGCCCATGCTCGTATACCCACTGGGCCACCCCCAGCTCTGAGCTGGTTATCTCGAACTGGCCGGAAAGCGCCGTTTGAAGGCTGAGGTGACCGTCCGCCTCGGGTAGCAGCACAGCCACGTAGCCGCCAAAGGTCTCAGCGATATGCCGGCCTGCCGCCCGTAACAGATTGTCCACGCCTCGCGTGCCGGCCAGCTCCCGACTCAGCGCGTACAGCGCCGCGGTCCGTCGTTCCCGCTGGCGCGCCAGCTCTGCGTGCGCACGGATGCGTACCGTCAGCCCGCTGATAACCAACGCCACCACCAGCATGACCGCAAAGGTGACGAGGTATTGGGCATCGGCCACCACAAAGGTGAGGTGGGGAGGTACGAAGAAGAAATCGAAGGCCGCGACACTCAGGACCGACGCGAGGGCCGAGGGACCGGGTCCGGAGCGAGCGGCGACAGCGGTGACCCCGAGCAGATACACCATGATGAGATTGGAGGAGTCAAAGTATGGAAACATCGCCCACGCCACAGCAGTGCAGAGCGCGACCACCGCAGCGGCGCGCCCGTGGGCGGGCCAATCGGGCTCGCGGGCAGGGCTTCTCCGGGCCACTGGCTTCTGAGGGACCGCCTCCCGGCTGATGACGTAGATGTCGATGTCGCCGCTGCCGCGTATGAGGGCGTCCACGATGGAGCCCGCCGTGATCCGCCTCCACAACGAGCGGGTCGGCTTGCCCAGGATAATCTTGGTAACATTGCGCTGCTTGGCGTAGCGCAGGACCTCCTCGCTCTCATTGGCCTGCAACCCGCTTAAGGTGACCGCCTCGGCCCCCAGCGTCTCCGCCAGCCGAAGCGTTTCGCCGACGCGCCTGCGGTCCGCCTCGTTCAGCCGCGCATGCGCGGGGGTCTCGACGTAGACCGCGATCCATTCCGCTCGCAGCGCCGCCGCCATCCGTTTGGCGGCCCGGACCGTTTGGGCGGCATGGGGACTCGGGCTGACCAGAACCATCAGGCGCTCCGTAACGGGCCAGGTCGTCGGGATGGCCTGGTCGCGCATATACGCGCGCATCTCCGCATCGACACGGTCGGCCGTACGCCGCAGCGCCAGCTCTCGGAGGGCGATCAGATTGCCTTTTCGGAAGAAATGTGCGATCGCCTCCTTTGCCAGCTCCGGGACGTAGACCTTACCCTCCTTGAGACGCTGCAGCAGGTCGTCGGGGGGCAGGTCGATCAGTTCGATCTCATCGGCCGCGTCAAGGACAGAATCGGGGACCGTTTCACGCACCGGCACCCCGGTGATCTTGGTCACGACGTCGTTGAGGCTCTCGAGGTGCTGAACGTTGAGGGTGGTATAGACATGGATGCCGGCCTCCAGCAGTTCCATGACGTCCTGCCAGCGCCGGGTGTGCCGCGCTCCTGGCGCGTTGGTGTGCGCCAGCTCATCGACCAGGATCAGTGTGGGGCGGCGGGCGAGCGCGCCATCCAGGTCGAACTCGGCGAGGGTGGCACCGCGATACTCAAGGCGGCGAGGCGGGAGCATTTTGAGCCCCTCGATGAGCGCCTCGGTCTCAGGCCGACCGTGGGTCTCCGCCCAGCCGACCACGACGTCGACGCCCTCGGCGCGCGCCTCGTGCGCGGCCTCCAGCATCGCGTAGGTCTTGCCGACACCCGCGACCGCGCCCAGGAAGACCTTCAGTTTGCCGCGCCTTTCGCGCGCCTCTTCCGCCTTCACGCGCGCCAGCAGCGTCTCAGGGTCAGGTCGATGTTCGGGCATGACAATGACCACTCACAGGTTATCGGTGCTATCACATAGCATCCAATGCGAGATTTAATTGTAGCACGTTGACTCGCGGCTCGCCCAGGACGCCCAGCAGTCGAGGCTCGATCTGCGCCTCAACCAAGCGCCGTACGGCCGCCTCGTCGAGCCCGCGTGCCCGCGCCACGCGCCGTACCTGGTAGAACGCCGCAGCCGGGCTGATGTGCGGGTCGAGGCCGCTCGCAGACGCTGTCACCAGGTCGACGGGGACGGGGGCCGGGTTATCCGGGTCGGCCGCCCCCAGCGCCTCGATGCGCCTCTTCACGGCCTCGCGCAATGCCTCGTTGGTCGGCCCGAGATTCGAGCCTGATGAGGAGGCGGCATTGTACGGAAACGGTGCGGTGGCCGAGGGCCGTCCCCACAAATACCTGGGGTCGTCGAAGGACTGGCCAATGAGGGCAGAGCCGACAGCCTTATCGTCCTCCACGATCAGGCTGCCATTCGCCTGGCTTGAAAAGAGTCCTTGGGCAATCCCGGTCACGAGGAGCGGATAGGCAACCCCTGTCAGGATCGTAAAGAGCATGAGCACCACGAGCGCCGGTCGAAGTTGAGTCAGCATACTTATATCTCCCCTGTCCTCACGACCCCAGCCCGAGGGCCGTAAGGATCAGGTCAATCAGTTTGATGCCGGGAAACGGCACAATGACGCCCCCCACTCCATAGATCCAGAGGTGGCGCCGCAACAGCGCCGCCGCCCCGATCGGCCGGTAGCGTACCCCGCGAAGCGCCAGCGGGATCAGTGCAATGATAATCAGTGCGTTGAAGATGACGGCCGAGAGGATCGCGCTGGCTGGCGTAGCAAGCCGCATAATGTTCAGCGCGCCCAGGGCAGGGTAGGTGGTAGCGAAGGCTGCCGGGATGATGGCGAAGTATTTAGCGACATCATTGGCAATACTGAAGGTCGTCAGCGCCTCCCGCGTCATCAGCATCTGCTTGCCCGTCGCCACTACCTCCAGGAGCTTAGTCGGGTTGGAGTCGAGGTCCACCATGTTCCCGGCCTCTTTGGCCGCCTGCGTCCCGGTATTCATCGCGACGGCCACATCCGCCTGGGCCAGCGCCGGGGCGTCGTTGGTCCCGTCGCCCGTCATTGCCACCAGTCGGCCCAGCGCCTGCAGGTCACGGATCAGCGTGAGCTTCGCCTCTGGCGTCGCCTCCGCGAGGAACTCGTCCACCCCCGCCTCCGCCGCGATGGCGGCCGCCGTCAATGGGTTGTCGCCGGTAATCATAATCGTCTTAATCCCCATCCCCCTCAGTTCCAGAAACCGCTCCTTAATGCCCCCCTTGACGATATCTTTGAGCTGCACGACGCCCAGCACGCGCGCGCCGTCGGTCACCACCAGAGGCGTCCCGCCCTGCTTGGCGATCAGGTCCACCTTGGCGCGGACGTCGCCAGGGAATTTTCCCCCAAGACCTCGCACATAGACCTCGATGGCGTCGACGGCGCCCTTGCGGATCTCTCGGCCGTTGAGATTCACCCCGCTCATTCGCGTCTGGGCCGTGAACGGGATGAAGGTGGCGCCGAGGGCGGCAACGTCGCGCTCTCGGATCCCGTACTTCTCTTTGGCCAGGACGACGATGGAGCGGCCCTCCGGCGTCTCATCCGAAAGCGAGGCGAGCTGGGCGGCATCCGCCAGGATCCGCTCGCCTACGCCTTCCGCCGGCAATAGTGCGGCGGCCTGACGGTTGCCGAGGGTAATGGTGCCGGTCTTGTCCAGCAGCAGGACATCCACGTCGCCCGCCGCCTCCACCGCCCGGCCCGACATGGCAATGACGTTCGCCTGGATCATCCGGTCCATCCCGGCAATCCCGATGGCGGAGAGCAGCCCGCCGATGGTGGTCGGGATCAGGCAGACCAGTAGTGCCACCAGGACCGTTACCGTTACGGGACTCCCCTGCCCGGCCGCCTGGACGCTGAAGAGCGAGAACGGTAACAGCGTCGCCGTCGCCAGCAGGAAGATAATCGTCAGGGCGGCCAGGAGAATGTCCAGGGCGATCTCGTTGGGGGTCTTCTGGCGTTTGGCCCCCTCTACCAGCGCGATTATCCGGTCCAGGAAGGCCTCGCCGGGGTTCACCGCGATCCGCACGATCAGCCAGTCGGACAGGATCTGGGTCCCGCCCATCACCGCGCTGCGATCGCCTCCGCTCTCGCGGATGACCGGCGCGCTTTCGCCCGTAATAGCGGCCTCGTTCACCGAGGCGATCCCTTCGATCACCTCGCCGTCGGCCGGAATGGTATCGCCCGCCTCCACCAGGACCACGTCGTCCTTCCGAAGCGCCGTGGCCGGCACCGCCTCGTACTCGGCGCCCCGCTCGGGACGCGCCAGGCGCTTGGCCTGAACGTCACGCCGCGCCTTCCGCAGCGAGGCCGCCTGCGCCTTGCCCCGCCCCTCCGCCATCGCCTCGGCGAAGTTGGCAAAGAGCACCGTGAACCAGAGCCAGAGCGAGACCGTCAGAATAAATCCGGTCGGCGCCTCGCCAGAACCCAACAGCGCCTGAATGAACAGCAGCGTCGTCAGGATGGAACCCACATACACGACGAACATCACCGGGTTGCGCACCTGGCGTCGCAGGCTGAGCTTGCGGAAGGCGTCTATCACCGCCTGACGCACGATGGCGGAATCGAGCAGCGGACGGCCTTGACGTCGAGTAGCCATATCGACCTCTCCAATTCCTACGAGCGCATCATGAGATGCTCAACAATCGGTCCCAGCGCCAGCGCAGGGATGAAGGTGAGCGCCCCCACGATGACCACAACACCGATCAGCAACACCACAAAGAGGGGCGTGTGGGTTGGGAGCGTTCCGGCCCCCGGCGGGACTAACTTCTTAGCGGCCAGCGATCCCGCGATAGCCAGGGTCGGGATGGCCAACCAGTATCGGGCGAAGAACATCGCAATCCCAAGCGAGGTATTGTAAAAGGGGGTGTTGGCGTTGAGACCGGCGAAGGCGCTACCGTTGTTGTTGCCCGCCGACGAGAAGGCATACAGGATCTCACTGAAGCCGTGGGGTCCGGGATTGAGAATCTCGGCCCTGCCGCTGCCGGTGACGACCGCGACCGCGGTGCCGAGCAGCACGATGGCGGGCGGGATCAGGATGATCAGCGAGGCCATCTTCATCTCGTAGGCCTCGATCTTCTTCCCCAGATATTCGGGGGTGCGCCCCACCATGAGCCCCGCCACAAAGACGGCGATGATGGCGAAGACCAGCATCCCGTACAGCCCCGAGCCGACGCCGCCGTAAATCACTTCCCCAAGCTGGATCAGCCACATCGGCACGAGGCCGCCCAGCGGCGTGAAGGAGTCGTGCATGGCGTTTACTGAGCCGTTGGAGGCCGAGGTTGTGGCCGTCGTCCAGAGGGCGGAGCCGACAATCCCGAAGCGGACCTCCTTCCCTTCCATGTTGCCGCCGGCCTGAAGTTCGCTTGCCGTCTGATCGATCTCCAGCCTGCTGAGTATGGGGTTGCCGCCCTGCTCCGAGACGACGCAGAGGGCGAGGAGTCCGACGAACATGATGGTCATAGCGCTGAACACTGCCCACCCCTGTCGCGTATCCTGGACCATGACCCCGAAGGTGTGACAGAGGGCCGCGGGGATCAGGAGGATGGCCAGCAGTTCGAGAAAGTTCGAGAGCGGCGTAGAGTTCTCAAAGGGGTGGGCTGAGTTGGCGTTAAAGAAGCCGCCGCCGTTGGTCCCGAGTTGCTTGATAGCGACCTGCGAGGCGGATGGGCCGAGCGCGATCACCTGCTCGGTCAACGTCGACGTCTTTGTCTTCGGCTGACCTTTCTCATCGAGGACCGGCTTGCCGTCTGGGTCGGCGACAGGCTGCTCATAGCTGGTCGGCTGGACAATACCAACCTTGGCATACGATCCGAACGTCTGTACGACCCCCTGCGACACGAGCGCCAGGGCAAGGACGAGGGAGAGCGGCAGAAGGATGTAGAGCGTGCTGCGAGTCAGGTCCACCCAGAAGTTGCCGATGGTTTGAGCTGAGCGGCGCGCCAGACCGCGGATAAAGGCCACGAGGACCGCCATCCCCGTCGCGGCCGACACGAAGTTCTGGACCGTAAGCCCCAGCATCTGGGTCAGATAGCTCATCGTCGTCTCACCGCCGTAGCCCTGCCAGTTAGTGTTGGTAGCAAAACTGACGGCAGTGTTGAAGGCCGAGTCGGGCGACACCGGCCCGAACGACTGCGGGTTGAGCGGCAGTAGACCCTGCAGGCGCTGGAGGATGTAGACTGCCAGTAACCCCACAAGGTTAAACAGCATCATCGCCCATGCGTAGCTCTGCCAGTGCATCTCATCGTCGGGACGGACGCCGGAGAGACGGTAGATCCATCGCTCCAGCGGTCCCAGGAGCCGATCGAGGCCGAACGACCGGCCCTCATAGACCCTGGCCATATAGACGCCCAGCGGCTTCGCGAGGGCGAGCAGGACCACAAGGTACAGGCCCACCTGCAGATAGCCGTTTGCGGTCACGAGAAGACCTCCGGTTTGAGCAGCGCGACCACCAGGTAGATCAAGAGGCCCAAGGCCACGATCCCGCCCAACCAATAGAGTGATGTCATCTGTTCCTCCTACAGACGCTCACACAGCTTGATGAGCGCCCACGACAGCCCGAACAGGCCGACCGTCAATCCCAGGTACACCAGATCCAGCACGTCTCACTCCTTGGTCATCAGCCTGCTCAATCCACCTGGTAGGGGACATCGGTGATCACAATCCCGCGTTTAAAGAGCAGGGCCATTCGCAGCCACAAGGCCGTCTGGCTGTGGACCAGGTTCTGCCACCGGCGACGGGGCACAAACTGCGGCACGACGATCGTAATGGTCTCGTTCGGTTGACGGCTTCTGGCGATCGCCTCGATATAGCCCAGCAACGGCTCCAGCAAGAGCCGATAGGGCGACTCCAGGACGACCAGACGGACCCCCTCTCCCCAGATCTCCCACTTTCGGCGCACCCGCTCGGCCTCAACCGGATCCATAGAGATGTAGACCGCCGTGATATCGTCGGAGAGGCATCGCGCGTAGCGAAGCGCGATCACCGTCCCCCGATGGACGCCGCTGACCGGCATGATCACACGGTGTCGCGCAATGCGCGGGGCCGCGCCGTACTCCTCAAGCGACAGGTGCCCGGCCAGGTCCCGATAGTGACGGTGGATAATAAAGAACATCGCCGTAAGAAGCGGGATCAGCAGGATCACGATCCACGCCCCCTCCCGGAACTTGGTCGCCGCAAAGATCAGCATTACTACCGCCGAGCAGAACGCGCCAAATCCGTTGATCGCCATCTTCATGGCCCAACGGCGTTCATGGCGAAGCGTCGAGCCCTGCTCCTGCACCTCCTGTCCGGGCGCGAGGCGGCCGGCCTTCCACCAGCGGCGCGCCATCCCGGCCTGCGAAAGCGTAAAGGAGAGGAAGACACCGATGGCATAGAGCGGGATCAGTGCGGTCACGCTCGCCTGAAACAGTACGATGAGGAGTGAGGCGATCAGCGCAAGCGCCACGATGCCCCGCGAGTAGACCAACCGACTCCCCCGAAATGTCAACTGACGGGGCAGGAAGCCGTCCCCTGCAATAAGGGCGCTGAGCCTGGGGAAATCGGCAAACGAGGTGTTGGCCGCCATGATGAGGATGAGCGTCGTAGCCGCAATCGTGGCGAGATACAGCAGGCCACGCCCCCCGTGAGTGGTGCGCGCCAGTTGCGAGATAACGGTTTCGGCCTCCGACGGGATGGCGCCGATCTGCCGCGCCAGAAAGGAGATGCTGAGAAAGAGTGTGCCCAGGATCGCTGCCATCCAGATCAAGGTGATCCCGGCATTCCGGCTGCGTGGCTCCTTGAACGCCTGGACGCCGTTGGAGATCGCCTCTACACCCGTGACGGCTGTGGTGCCGTTCGAAAAGGCATGAAGGAGTAAGAAGAGCGTGGCCGATTGCATGGAAGGCACGATGTCGAGCGGGGGAGGGTTGTCCACCGCACCCAGGCTCCCCATCAGGAACTGTGCCAGACCGCTTCCCACCGTCAGGAACAGCATGATGACAAAGAAGTAGGTGGGACCGGCGAAGACCAGGCCGGATTCTCTTACGCCGCGCAGGTTGATCAGCATCATGAACAGCACCAGCCCGACGGACAATATCACCCGGTAAGGGAAGAGGGCCGGGTAGGCCGAGGTGATCTGGGCGACGCCCGACGCGATCGAGACGGAGACCGTCAGGATATAGTCGGTGAGCAGCGCCGCGCCGGCGGTCTGAGCCGGAAGCTCGCCGAGATTGTCACGGGCAACGATGTACGCGCCGCCGCCGCCCGGGTAGGCATGGATCGTCTGCCGATACGAGACAGTAAGAATGACCAGGAGCGCGATGATGCAGAGCGCGATCGGAACGGTATAGACGAAGGCCGCGGTCCCGGCCGCGGCCAGGACGAATAGGATCTCGTCGGTCGCGTATGCGACAGATGACAGGTTGTCGGAGGCAAATACCGCCAGCCCGACGGCCTTGCCGATAGTCTGGTGCGGCGCATCGGCACTCGCCAGCGGGCGGCCGATCAGCCTGGTGCGCCACGAACGCGGCGGCTCGTACTCCGCGACCTGTTGAAATATCCCGGATTCCGTCTCTTTTTTGACACCAGGCATCGGCTCCCCGCCTCCTCGATAACCGCTCCCGTTCGAGCGCCACAGCGTCACCCGTAACCCTTTCCGCTACTCATACCGTAGTGCCGCTGTGAAAGCCGGGTCAAATCAAAATACTGTCAAAAATGGCGTCCGGAGCGTCAAGAAAGTATCAAAGCGGCTGGTCGGCAGTCGGCGGTTTGACGCCGATCAAGAGGCGGGAAAAACTGGCTTGTCGCCTATCGCAGAGCTCGTCGGTCAGCTTTCTGACCAACTCGACTCCCAGGCGAGAATGGATCGGATTTTCTCTGGGCACTGTTCGCCCTCATCGAGTACCCACCTAACCTTTGTTGCGGATCTACCATAGACACATTCTTGCAATTGTTTGATGTTGTCAAACAATGTCCAGATGTAATGTAACAACCTGAGCCAACGAGATCAGTTCGGAGAAGCAGCGAAATTCCGCAGCCCCGGAGTTCCTATGACCGGTATCGGTGCGCGCAGGCAGGGGGAAACCGCGGGATAAGCTCCGCACACACCAAGGATGATCGCCTCTACAGGATCTCCCATTTTACATCGAGCTAAAACGGGACCTCGGTAGTTTCGGTAAACGGAGTGGTCAACTCTCTGACAGTGGTGGAGTGGTGAGGAGGCAGCAAGGTCCGGTCGTGCTCATCTGATTGGTCGGGTTGCTACGTATAGGGTGCTCGCCTTTTTTCCAAGCACACTGAATGGTGTAAAATCGTTGTGGCGAGTTCGCTTCTCTGGCGGAAACAGCACGCGCGCCCACTCAGGCGAAATCTCCTCACCCGCCTGAAGGAGACGGATCAACTCCTGCCTCTGTTCCGGCGTCATGTCTTAACCTTCCCGCTGGCTCGGCTTGCGCCAAACGTTCGTCGGCGTTTATTTTTATTATAGGGAGCAAGGCTTTCCCGCACATGGAAGCCAATTCGTTTCTCGGGTGGCTCAGGTACCGATGGTTGGCTGAGAAGAGACATGATCTGCTGGATGATGTCAGTAATGGCCCGTTCATGCAGGTCCAGCCGTTCGGTCAGCGTTTTCTCCAAGGCCGCCAGCTTCCGGGCCAAGTCTTTTTGAGTCGCAAGCATGGCCCGCATCTTGACGAACGCTCGCACGACGAACACACTCATTTGGACAGCCCGCTCGCTGCGCAGAATATTCGCGGCCATGACCGCACCGTGCTCAGTGAAAGCATAAGGTGGCGTCCGTCGACCTCCACGGCCGAGTTTTGATATCGCACTTTGCGATGTCAAGGCGCCGAACTCGTCACCGGTCAATCTGAACATGAAATCATCGGGAAAGCGCCTGCGGTTCCGCTTCACCGCTTCATTGAATCCGGATCAGGCTTCTGGTTTAAGGACGCGCTTTCTGGTAGCATGTCAGTTGAAGACTGTTTTGACATCGGATCTGAACTCACCTGCGTAACGGCCACGCGCGGCAATACTCGGAGGAGCGACATGAGAAACACACGCGTCGTCCAGCACTCTTGCTTGATCGGAATGATATGGCTCGTAGTCATCGTATTGACGGCTGGAACAGTTTTTGCCGATGAGACCTGCCAGTCGCCTTTCCTGCCAAAGGTGACCGGGCAGGAGGACTATGTCTATGTCTGGACGCTGGGGATCGAGGGGGTAGGCGACGGCAACGACAGCCTCGTCACCGTTGACGTCAATCCGAAGTCGAAGCGCTACGGACAGATCATCCATCGGGCGCCGGTCCCGGGACGGCACGAGGCGCACCACGCCGGCTTTACCGACGATCGGCGGCATCTGTGGGCCGGCGGGCTGGACGACAGCTACATCTTTATCTTCGATGTCGCGTCCGACCCGGCCAAACCTAAGCTGATTAAGACGATTAAGAGCTTCGTCAAGGATACGGGTGGCCTGGTCGGCCCCCACACCTTCTACGCCCTGCCTGGACGGATGCTGATCACCGCGCTCTCCAACACAACGGATGGCTCAGGCCGGACAGGGCTGGCGGAATATACCAACGATGGGCGCTTCATCCGGACGATCTGGATGCCGAAGGAGGCGCCGTACGGATATGACGTACGGGTCAACATCAATCTGAACCGTATGCTGACCTCCGCCTTCACCGGCAAAAAGAATTTCATGCGGCCACTCGGCGAACTGGTCAAGGATACCGAGGCGATGAAGGCATTTGGCGATACGGTGGTCGTGTGGGACTTCCACGCGCGCAAGCCGCTACAGGTCCTGCAGGTCCCCGGTGCGCCGCTGGAGCTGCGCTGGGCGCTCCAGCCGAATCACTACTACGCCTTTACGGCGACGGCGCTTGCCCACCAGCTCGTGCTCATCCACCAACAGGATGACCGGACCTGGGCTGCCAGGTCCGTCACCGACCTCGGCGATACCCTTCCGGTCGATATCAGTATCGCACCGGACGACAGCAAGCTCTATGTCGCATCGTTCATGGACGGGATGTTGCGGGTGTATGACATCGCCAACCCCTTCGAGCCGAAGCTCGTTGAGCAGGTAAAGGTAGGCGAGATGGCGAATATGGTCTCCGAGTCGTGGGACGGCACGCGCCTCTATGTCACTAACTCGCTCCTCTCGAAGTGGGACAAACCGGGCGACTACTGGATGAAGGCCTACGCCTGGGAGAATGGAAAGCTGACACACAAGTTCACGACCGACTTCAACTCGGTAGGACGGGCGCACCTGATGAACTTTGGGAGCAAGGCGCTACGCGCCCGGCCGGAGTAACCATGCGTTGCCCAGAAAGTCCTCCTGGGTCATTGCTCCGAACGTCCCCCGTCCACGTCATTGCGAGGCGAAGCCGAAGCAATCTCACAGTCGTTCAAGACCACTACGGTGAGATTGCCGCGCTCCCTTCGGTCGCTCGCAATGACGATAAGTGTCGCATGGGGTACTGGTTGATAGCGTGCGGCATCTGGGTTGGGGTGGCCTTCCTTGCGCTGGATCTCCGGACAGCCGAAGCCCATCAGATCCCAGAATTGGAGGAGACCTATATCCAGGGCGTCTTCTCGCCTCAATTCACCCCGCCGCCCGCCGGGACCTACGACCTGCCGGTCATCGCGCGCGTTTCGCCGGTCGTCCTGATCGATGCCGCCGGACACCGAGTCAACACCGCATCCCTTATGCGCGACAAGGTAGCCGTCGTCAGCTTTATCTATACCGCTTGCCCGGACCGGCTCGGCTGTCCCCTGGCCGGTATGGCACTTCGAGAGCTCCAGGCGCAACTGCGCCGCGAGGGTCTTCAGAACCAAGCCGTCCTGTTGTCCATCAGCCTGGACCCTGCACGCGATACGCCGAAGCAACTTGCCAAATACGGACGCGTCTTCGGGGCGGAGTCGTCATTCTGGCATCTGCTGACGGCCCCGTCACAGCGGGTTCTTAAGACGGTACTGAACAGCTACGGGCAGGATCGAGCGAGGATCTACGACGAGGAGCGGCGCTTTACCGGCCGATACCGTCACGTCCTGAAGGTATTTCTGGTAGATCAGGAGGGGCAGATTCGCAATATCTACAGTACGGGCTCGCTGGTTCCCCAGGTGATGGTGAACGACATCAGGACGGTGCTGGCCGAGAAGAATGCCAACCAGCGGGAGGCACAGTAGCCGACGCGGGCAGATCAGGCCAGCGACGCGCCGCCGCTCTGGGTTGCCCGGTAGTAGGGATTGGCGCCGCTTGCATGGTCGGTGGTATCGAGGACCTGGCGGATCTCGGGAACCGCTTCCTGGATCGCCGTGGCCACCCCTTGCTTCAGTGTCATGTCGGCCATCCCGCAGCCGTGGCATCCGCCCCCGAAAGCGATGTAGGCGATGCCGTCCTTGACTTCCAGCAGCGTCACGTGTCCGCCGTGCGCGGCCACCCCCGGATTGATTCGGGTATCGATCACCCGCTGGACCGCCGCGGCGACAGGATCCTTCCACCCGGAGTTGGGATTATCGATCTTGAAGCCGCTCTGATAGACCCCCTCGATAAAGTCCACAGTGGCGCCCTGAAGCTTGGGCGCGCTCTCGGCGTCGACGTAGACCTTGAAGCTGCCGGCATCGATCACGGTGTCGTCGGTGCCTTTGTCCTTGTTGGCCATAAATCCGAGCCCATAGCGAAAGCTTCCCGGACCTCCCCCGGTCACCATCACACGTACCCCGATATCCGACTGGCTTTCCGCCTTCATCAGCTCAAGGATCTTCTTCTTTGCCGATTCGGTGATCGTAAGCATCTGCGTCCTTCCTGTTGGGCCTGATGTCCGACCTGTGCGACTATTGCGCTACGCTACCATGAGAATAGTTCTATGGTAGACCCAAAAGTCCCGCCGCGTCAACCCGAAGCATCCATTCATCCCATCATCCCATGTAGCCTCGCCTCGATGGCGACTTGACTTGCGCCTCTTTTGTTTTTTCCGCTTTTGCGATACTATATCGGCCTTAGCGCGGTGCAGTCCGGCCTGGATCGGATCCGGTCTTGAATGACAGGTTATTTTCAGGAAGGCGTGTCGTCACTTCACCTATCATATCGGTTCGTCAAAGGAGGGGTAGTCAATGGCGTACGAGGCACGAAATTACGAGCAACTGCTGGGGATAGACGGTATGAGCGATACACTCATGAAGAATCATTTTACGCTCTATCAGGGGTATGTTGCGAATACCAATAAGCTGGCCGATGCGTTGAGCCAGATGCTCAAAGACGGTAAGGCCGGCACGCCGGAATATGCAGAGCTGAAGCGGCGGTTCGGCTGGGAATTCAACGGAATGCGCTTGCATGAGTACTATTTCGGGAATATGGTGAAGGGTGGGAAGGGTCCTGATTCTGGCTCGGAGTTGTACCGGGGGCTCGCGGCCGAGTTCGGGTCGTACGACAACTGGCAGAAGGACTTCAAGGCAACGGGAACGATGCGGGGGATCGGCTGGGTCGTCCTGTACCTGGACCCGGTTGCCGATCGTCTGTGTAATGCCTGGATCGGCGAGCACGACACCGGTCATCTGGCCGGGGGCGTCCCGCTGCTGATTATGGACGTATTTGAACACGCCTTTATGATCGACTACGGACTGAAGCGGGCCGATTACATCGAGACCTTTTTCAAGGGGATCGACTGGTCGGCCGTCGCACAGCGCTACGCCAATGCGCCGAAGGCGGCCTTGTAAAAGCGGACGGGAACAATGAGCCTGTATTGGGACGATACGTATGAGATTGCCGAGGCGCTGATCCAGGCGCACCCTGAGCAGGATCCCCTGGAGGTCCCGTTCACAACGCTGCAAAAGTGGATCACCGATCTCGCCGATTTCGACGACGACCCCAACCACGTCTCCGAGGCCAAATTAGAGGCGATTCAGATGGCCTGGTACGAGGAGGTGACCGGCTAACCTCTCATGTCGGAGTGACGCCGTCATGCCTGCGCGGTCTTACGACACGCTCCAGGGGACGTTGGAGCGGATCACCTATGTCAATGAAGAGAACCACTATGTGGTGGCCAGGCTCCAGGTGTCGGGGCGCCGCGACCTGGCCACCATTGTGGGTAACCTGCCAACCGTCACACCGGGCGAGACCCTCAAGCTGACCGGCGAGTGGGTCCAGCACACCAAATACGGCGAACAGTTCAAGGTCGAGGCGTTCGAAACCATCACCCCTGCGACCCTCGCCGGCATCGAGAAATACTTGGGTTCCGGCCTCATCAAAGGGATCGGCCCGGTCTTCGCCAGAAGGTTAGTGGAGGCGTTCGGCACCGATACCCTGCGGATCATCGAGGAGGAGCCTGCCCGCCTGCTTGCGGTAGATGGGATCGGCGAGGTCCGATTGCAGCGAATCCGGGCTGCCTGGGAAGAGCAGAAAGAGATCCGGGAGGTGATGATCTTCCTGCAGGGCCATGGCGTCTCCTCCGCCTACGCCGCCAAGATCTTCAAGGCCTACGGCAAATCCTCCATTGCTATCGTCCAGGAAAACCCCTACCGGCTGGCCAAGGACATCTATGGGATCGGCTTCAAGACCGCCGACCGCATCGCCCAGGCGATCGGGATCGAGAAGCAGTCGCCCCTTCGGGTAGAGGCCGGCGTCATCCATGTCCTGAATGAGCTGGCCGATGAGGGGCATGTCTACTACCCGCGTGACGGCCTCACAAAGGCGAGCGCCGGGATCCTGGAGGTCGACGAGGAGCTGGTGACGCAGGCGGTGGACCGGCTTCGACGCGACGAGCGGGTCATCTGCGAACCGGCGCCGCAGGGAACGGCGGTCTATCTCGCCCCGCTGCATGCCGCGGAGGACGGGGTCGCTCGGCGCCTGCTTACGCTGGCGGAAGGCGGCGCGCCCCCTCCCGACATCGACATTGAACGCGCCATCCTCTGGGTCGAGCAAAGCAACCGCCTGCACCTGGCGGCGCAACAGCAAGAGGCGATCCGTCAGGCGCTCCAGCAAAAGCTGCTGGTCATCACCGGCGGTCCCGGCACCGGCAAGACCACCATCCTGCGATGCATCCTGCAGATCCCGGACAAGAAGCATCGTCGGATGCTCCTCTGCTCGCCTACGGGGCGGGCGGCCAAGCGGATGAGCGAGGCCACGGGTCGAGAGGCCAAGACCATCCACCGACTCCTGGAGTTCAGCCCAAAGGACGGCCGGTTCAAGCGAGACCAGCACCGGCCGCTGGAGGCCGATCTGGTGATCGTCGATGAGGCCTCGATGATCGACGTGGTGCTGATGAATTCGCTCCTGAAGGCCATCCCGTCGGCCGCTGGCCTGATCCTGGTGGGCGACGTCGACCAACTCCCATCGGTGGGGCCCGGTGCTGTCCTCCGAGATATTATGGCGTCGGGCCTCGTACCGGTGATCCGGCTGTCTGAGATCTTCCGGCAGGCCCGAGAGAGCCAGATTGTGGTCAATGCCCACCGGATCAATGGGGGCGAGATGCCGTCGTGCGCCGACTGGGAGGCGCGAGAACGCAGCGACTGTTACCTGCTGGTCAAACAGGAACCCCAGGAGGTCCAGACGGCCATCCTGGAGCTGGCCTCGCGCGGCCTGTCGGGACGGCATCGCGTAGACCCGATGGAGGAGCTACAGATCCTCACCCCGATGCAAAAAGGCCCGATCGGCGCCATGGCTTTGAATCAAGCGCTGCAGGCGCTCCTGAACCCGTCCGGGCCGGAACTGCTGCGCGCCGGCCGCCTCTATCGCCGCGGGGATCGGGTGATGCAGATCAGGAACAACTACGACAAGGACGTCTACAACGGCGACATCGGCCGGATCGTGAACCTCGATCACGAGGACCGCGAGGTAACTGTGCGGTTTGACGACCGCCAGGTGAGCTATGATTTTAACGAGCTGGATGAGTTGGTGCTCGCCTACGCCGTCACGGTCCACAAGAGCCAGGGCAGCGAGTATCCGGCGGTGATCATTCCGGTGCACACCACCCACTACGTCATGCTGCAGCGCAATCTCCTGTACACCGCCATCACGCGCGGCAAGCGTCTGGTCGTCCTGGTCGGCACCAAAAAGGCGCTCGCCATCGCCGTCAAAAATCAGAAGATCCAGCAGCGCTACACCGGCCTCGTGGCTCGACTGCAAAGGGGCCTGTCGGCGTCTCACCTTCAGACGAATGACCAGGAACCCGCACTATCGTTTCAGCTTTCCGAGTGAGGTTGTTGGTGAACGCGAATAATCAGACAGAAGCCGGCACAGAAACCAGGAGCGCGCAGATCCTGGCGCTGCTGACCGAACGGCGCGAGCAGCTTGCCGCGCGGATCCGCCAGGCGCTCCATGAACGCCGGGAGGAGTCGCAGATGCGGGATGCGCCGGGCTCGCACGGCTGGGCGGCCGCGCCGGAGGGCAACATCAGCCTGGCCATGGTGGCTCAGCAGCAGCAGCTTTTAGCCCAGATCGACGCGGCGATCCAGCGCCACAAGGCCGGGACCTACGGCCGCTGCGGCGGCTGCGGCGAGGAGATTCCGCTCCCCCGCCTGCAGGCGCTCCCCTTCGCCCAGCGCTGCGCCCCCTGCCAGGAGGAGTGGGAGACCGACAAGCAATGAGGCCGAGGTGCATCTAATGAAACGGCTTTACCGACTGAGTCCGGAGGAGCGCATCCAGATCCGTGATCAGCTCGCCGCCGCACTCTCCCAGTATCCCGGCGTGCTCTTCGCCTATGTCTACGGCTCATTTGTCGACTCTGAAGCATTTCACAACGTGGACATTGGCGTCTATCTCTCCGGCAGCACCATCAATACGGATGTCGCCGCCAATCTTTCGCAACGCCTGAGCGGCAAGATCAAGCTGCCGGTCGATGTGCGCATCCTGAATCCGGCGCCGATCTCCTTCCGCTTCCACGTTCTGCGGGGCGAGTGCCTGTTCTGTCGCAACGACGACCTCCGCACCGACCTCATGGAGGACACCATGCGGCGCTATTTCGACATCGCCCCCCTGCTTCACCATGCCGCAAAAGAGGCCTTCGGCACATGACCCTGAATCCCGATCTCATTCGTGCACAGTGCTCTGAGAATCAGGCACGAGTGCATGACGTCATCCAGCGAAATCTGGACGACCTGACAAGCTTTGCCTCGGCGATGGTCCAGCTCATCTGAACATCGGCCGTGGAGATTTCTTGACACGCTGATAGATGCTGGCTCGCCTTGGCTATCGGGCAAGCGTACACGTCCAGCCCGCCAAGGTATGACCGAGCCGATGGCTCGGATGCGGTGAGGATATCCCGCTGCCCCGTCTGCAGGCGCTCCCCTTCGCCCAGCGCTGCGCCCCCCGCCAAGAGGAGTGGGAGGCCGACAAACGATGACGTGAGGACGTCTTCGATGAAACGATTGTACCAACTGAGTCCGGAAGAGCGAGAATCGCATCAAGAAACTCAAATACACCTTCGGGGTCGACGGGTCCTGCTTGAGGCCCTTCTCTAAGACCGAGGCTGCGTTCTTCGCATATCTCCAGAATCAGCCCCAGATTTCTACTGACTGCAATGCACTCAACGATGGGCGCCAACGTCTGATGTCGCCTGCTCCATTCAGGCTCAGATGAACATAGTGTGAGATGAATCCATCGCGCCTATTAACCTCGATTATGTCGATTAAACCCCTTGACAGTAAAGTAATAATCACTATACTTATACTATACTGATAAACTCAAGGGAGCCAAAATGGACCTGCAGACAGAACTGAAGCATATTGAATCCCTTTTGCTCGATCGGATTTCCGCTGCCGTCTCGAATCGTGACGTTGCCGCAGTTGCTGCGCTTAGCAGCCTTGCCAAGGAATGCGAGGCCCTCGAAGGGGAATTTACCACACTCAATCGTCGTATCGAGGCGGTTAAGAGCACCCTCAATGATCCATTATCTACGTCAACGATCTCTCACAAACCGATCTATTCTATCCAAACTCATACCACCTCACGCAAGGCGGCTGCCGCAACGGCGCGCGACGAATGGGTAGCGGGACTTCGAACGCATGGCGTCTCGTTACGTGGGCGCGGCAAGCGGTATCAGACGGCGCGGGGACGGTCCGTAGCAGTGGCGTTCGCGAATGAACTTTCTATTTCAGAAAACCGGTGGTTTCTTGGTCTTCGTGATGAGTCAGGAGAAGTCGCAGTGCTTTTATGCAAGTCTCTCAAGGGGAAGCTCTATGATATTGTGCTGCCTGTTTGGCATTTGCGCGAGGTATGGCGTGTCCTCAGCAGGAGCCACGGCGAGGTGAAATTCAACGTCAAAAAGGATGCGGACCGATTCTTACTACTCGTTACTGGGGACGAGCCGTTGGATGTTACAAAGTACGTAGGCAACTATGAACCACTTCGCTAATACAGTCTAAACCATGGCGTGCGGCGTACTGCTGGCAGCATCTGACGCCTAGCATCCGACAACGATCAGGAGGCGAGAATGGTAAAAGTCAAGACAGTCGAGAAACAGATCTGGGACCTGGAGGGATTCGACGTGGCAATCCTCCGGGAGGATGGGCGGGATATTCGGGGCGACCGAAATGGTCTGCCCGCATATCCGTTCGAGCGTTGCGCGAAGAATGACATGACGGTTGCAGCTTGGAAGGAACAGCGGTTCCTACCCAACTACTCCGGCTTCCACGTTGCAGTCTACGATGGGGATGGACAGGAGGTGCACGGAGGGACTAAACTCGGGACCTTGCGCGATACTTACCTCGAAGAGTAGGAACAATGAGGAGGGCTGTCGGAGGCCTGAATGCCCGAGGCGTTATGGCTTTTCCACGCCTCCCAGAACGTTCTCGAAGAGGTCGTGAAAGCCAGTGCGAGGGCCGATCGCCATCTCCGCTGGGTGAGTATAGGGAACGCCAGGAACTCTTGGACGCAGGATAGGGGATTATTTCAAAACGGTAACGGTTGGAATCGCGATCACTCACGGGTCGTACCACAATTCACGGTGCTGCAGACGGTGCCTCAGAGATACTGGCGCAAGAACAGGCGAAACAATTTGGGGCGGCGATTCAGGATTCATCCAAGGTAGTGCTGGATTTCAACCAGTGACTTTTACCATATAGTAAGAAGACCGACTGCGGAGGGATTCCATGACCGCACAAATCGCCATCATGAACAAAAGCGCGATCGCTCTTGCAACGGACAGTGCGGTCACGCTGGGCGCCGCTAAGGCCGGTGGCGCCGCTAAGGTCTACCAGACCGTTGAGAAGCTCTTCAGCCTCCCCAAGGACCATTCGGTGGGAATCATGATTTCGGGTAATGCCGAGTTTATGGGAGTCCCGTGGGAAACGATCATTAAGGTTTATCGGGGTAATCTAGGTCAACAGTCCTTTGCCAGGCTGGAGGATTACGCTACCCATTTTATCCGCTTTCTCGAAGATCAGAATCCGCTGTTCACGGAGGCTCAGGAGGAGGCGCATGTACGCAGGGCGGCACAAACAATCTTCGTTGAGCATATTCGGACAGAAGTCGACGGCCTGATGGAATCAGCCTCGGAATCCGGTATAAAGTTGAACAAGCGTATGATCAGCGACATTGTAGATCGAGCGATCCTCCCTAATTACCAGCGGTGGAAGGCGGCCCCACCGTTGCAAGGCGTGCCACCGGACCACGGACAAAGCGTTGCTGAACGCCACGCCGCGATCTTCGACGAGGCCATAGAAGACATCTTCGAGGACCTGCCGCTCAGTCGTGTGTCCCGTGAACGACTTCAGAAAATCACCTCGTATATGTTTTCTAAGGAAAGCTTTCACCCTGACTTAACATCCGGTGTCGTTGTGGCGGGATTTGGGGAAATCGAGCCATTTCCATCGCTTTTGGAGTTTCAGGTCGAGGCTACCGTCAACAAACGTCTCAAGTACGCGCAAAATGCACGGTTGCAGATCTCATTTGAGACTGATGGGTGTATACGGCCATTTGCACAGGATGAGATGGTGGCCCTGTTTATGAACGGCGTCGATCCTGACTACCAGAAGGAACTAGAAATCCGCCACAAAGAGTTGCTGGCGAACTACCGGCGACGACTGCTTGCCACGGTCAAACCGCTTCGGGGGCACGGGACCCGGACCTTGGGGAAGCAGTGGGAGCGTATCGGCAATGAGCTGCTGAACCAACTGAATGAGCGGCTCGAGGAATATCGTGCCACGTGCTACGCCCCCGTCATGCATGCCGTTGCGGCGTTGCCGAAACACGACTTAGCCGTCATGGCGGAGGCCACGGTTAGCCTGACATCGTTCAAACGGCGGTTCTCGCTGGACATGGAGACGGTCGGAGGTCCCATCGACGTAGCCGTCATCTCCAAAGGAGACGGGTTCGTCTGGGTCAAACGTAAGCAGTATGCCAGCCAAGAGCTCAACCCGCACCTGTGTGGCGGCCTGTAAGGGTACATCCAGAATGGGAATGGGATATCATCGACGCCGGCGTACGCAGCATTGGTACGGGTTAGACAGGGCGGCCCAAAATTCCTAGACGAGAGCTGTTCGATCAGCCTAGAATAACCTGAACAGATATCGAGAATTTTCAACGGTGCCGGCGGAGTTTGACTTCCAGGCGGCTCTCATGGCGGTAGACGAACGGAAACGGAGATCGAACGAGCGGAAGTTTGGCGCCTGGAAAGAGCTTTCAGACGGTGGACGCCGTTACTGGTACGAAGTGGCAGGCCGTCAAGGCTGGACCGCTCGATATTTCAAAGAAGTTGACGCCGAAGAAAATACGACGCGTCTCTGGCAAGAGATTTACAATGAGCGAGGCGTGCTTGTCGAGCAACATATCAAGTATCCTGTGGATGCCGGCCATGAACGGGTAGAGGAATAAGAAGATGCTGATTACCAGGGACACAGTAGCGGAGCAGCTTGCGGCGTACCTTGAGGGAAAAAAGGCGCTGGTGGAGATCGTATCATGGGCGCATGATGCCTTCAACGAAGGCGAGTTCGACGCGGCAGACCTTGAGGTCATTCGCGATGTGGTCGCTCGGCTCGGCCTCGCGGATGTGACGGCCTTTGGTCTGACCTGGGAGGACGCCGTCGAGATGCTGGGTCGCCTCGGCTATCGGGCAAGCGTACATGTCCAGCCCGCTAAGGTGTAGCCGATCCGATGGCTCTGTTGTGGCGAGGAGATATCGCTGCCACGCTTGCAGGCGCTCCCCTTCGCCCAGCGTTGCGCCCCCTGCCAGGACGAGTGGGAGGCAGACAAACGATGAGGTGGGAGCGCATCCGATGAAACAGCTTGGTTGCCGCCGCACAGCTCAGATCTCCGAGCCGCTACCCGACGCTCCTTTCATCTCGTTCTAAATTCTCTGAGTCGCGTGTGAGGCACCAGCGCATCCAGTGTCTTGAGGGTAAAAACCTTTCCTCGCGTGGCGAGCAGTAGCTTTCGCATATCTTCCCGCCGAACACCGAAGCCGCGTCCGGCAATGCAGGCAATAACCTCGTATTTCGGTGAGTCCTTTGGCCGTCCAGCCATACTCAGCGACCCAAGATGCTGAACTCGCGTGACCTTATCGCGAGCCGTACCATCGTCCTCGGTGATCTTTGCCTCAATGATAACCTGTGGGTTGAATTCATCGGGTACGATGAAGTCAGGAGTCTGATCAAAGCCGGGGATCTTCTCAGCCCGTTTGGTCTTCCGATAGCTGATGCCTGCCGCTGACAGAATGTTCTCGATTGCCGCTTCAAGGATGTCGCCCACGAGTTCAGATACGGAATCTCGGTGTCCGGCGAAAGGTCGCCCGAGAAATCGTTCGTAGAGCAGCATGGCGTATGGTACCCCTATGCCTGCCAAGTGACGGATCGCAGATCCGCCTTCCCGCGTATCGGCCTTGTCTAAACGGTGAATCTTATCCGCGTTGGTTTCGGGGACTGGAGCGTTGAGCAGTTCGCAAACCGTGTTTATGAGCGCTTCCAATCTTTGGGTGGTCTCGGCACTGAATCGGATCGGGGATAATGGCGACATACGAACCTTTCGATCGAGCGCACGAGCGAAGCCTTGCGTCACCTCGACACCGGTTTGCTGCGTCGCCACATAGGCCCATTCCGGTGGGGTAAAGCCGAGGATGGTGCGGAGAACGATCAGCGCGAGTGGCGTCCGTTTGACGGCGGACAGCACCACTTCGCCCGTGAGGTTGTTGAATCCTCCTGTCGCCTGCTTCAGCGCTTCGTAAGCCTGTTCGAAGAGCGGATAGTCAACGAACCCATCACCTTTCGGGAGTACCAGAAACTCTGACTCAAGGCATGAGAAGATAGCCGGGACAAAAGCGTCCGGGTCGGCCTCGATCTCCTGATACGAAGCCTCAAAAGGATATTTCATCGGTGGTGGGCCCGTAGGTCGCTTCAGTCTCACGAATCATCGCGCTTGTCCGTCCCGCCAACCGGGTCAGGTCCTTGGGCAGGTATTTTTCGATACGCAAGGCGCCCCCCAGAGATTCAACAGCACTGGCAACCCGGCGCATCTTGCCCTCGACTGGATTATCCTTGACCCAACCGCTTCGGAGATGCCAAATGGCCAGCCGGATCAGGTGACCATGAGCAATGCACCGACCATCTCCATGCGTCGGCTTTAGCCCACCTACCCGAAGCTGTTCCAAATCCTCTTTTACCAGACCAGCTACCCCCTGGATGGTTGAGACGATTATCCGACGCGGCACACGACCTGTCGAACGGCACACAAATACGGTATCAATGATGGAAGATCCAGTGCCATTAATGTGGATCGACGCGCTCATTTCGGCAGGACAAGGAAGCGAGGCTGAGCATACAAGCCCTGCATCGAGGATGGCAACTGCCAACGGGTAATAGGCTTCGATGGTATTGTGGTGGTACGTGAAGACGAGAGGCGCGCCAGGCTTGAGGGCTTCTGCCATCGCGGAGAACACGGATGACATGCCTTCTGTGAAATGGACTGTGCCTCGTTCCATCGTGACGTTGCCGGTCAGTTCATCGTCACTTCGGGTTGTCTGATGCTCAAACGCCTTCTCCTCTGCCCCCACTAGCCGACGCAGCCACACGTAGCAAAAGTCCATCAACTCAGCGTATTGGACATTGGCGAAGTAAGGGGGATCAGTGAATACGGCGTCAAACGACGCGGGAGGATATTTCACCTGCGTTGAGCTGCCACAACATAACATGACTTGACGGACGCGGTGCCCTGGACGCTCATCCCCGATCCATTCCTCCCGCATCGGAATCTGAATCTTGCGCCCACCTTCATACGCGACCTCGAACGGTTTCTCACAGTACTGTTTGGCCCTGTCGAATTTTTCAACGATGTTGGACCATCCGCCACTTCCGATATTCAGCCCCGTCTTCTCGTTCATAATTCCAAGTAGGTTCGACTCGCATTCCACCAAGCCTACCGGAAATCCATGGACGGAGAAGATGTCTAAGGATTTCAAGGCATAGGTATCATAACGGCATAGCATGTTTTGATACCGGAGTAAGTCCGAGAGATTTGTCGCGAGGGCATGCCTCATCCGGTCATCAGGTTGCTTGGCAATCGCGCGACAGATCAGTTCAAGTCCGAGCAACTGCCGTTCATTAAACATTTCCCGGTAATGTCTGTAGCCCCAGCGATGAAGCCGATCGGTTTCGTCTCCGGACGGTATCTCGTCGTCGGGGACATAGATCGCTCGCATCCTCCGCCAACCCGCTGCGGCTTCGGCGTACGTCGTCAAGTCTTTGGAATCGGGCTTCTTGAAAAATCGCCCGTGGTGGCGTGGCCTGCAGCGTGCACAGTGGTATTCAATAGCAACCATCCGATGCTTCGGAGGGCCTGTCTTAGCTTGAGGGTACAAATTTAACTTGCCGCAATCAGGGCACTGGCAGCGGTTACGACTCGCCGGTCCTTCGAGAGTCAAAGTGTTCTTACACTGCCGGCAATCACCAAGAGCATGTTTGTCGTTCACCTCATTGAAGTCACCACACGCAGAGCAGATCACGACATTCTTTGGGTGCCGGCGGTTTTCCGCCAGGAGGAAGCCAGGGAATAGGTCAAATTCTTTGCCGCACCCTGAACAAGGATGTGTCTTGACCCACAGAAAGTACTTCACATGCGCTTCGGGCATATTGCAGATCGAACACCTTGTTCGGTAAAGATGGCCGACCTTTCTTTCGAGCCAACGGGCCAATTTAGAGGCAGCCGCCCGATAGGCGTCTAAATCGAGATGCTCGATTTCTTGCCGGACAATCCAGTACGCCATCGGGTTGATGTCGTAGCCAATAACATCACATCCGATACGGTTCGCTTCCAGGAGGGGCGTGCCACCCCCCATGAAAGGGTCGGCAATCCGGACTCCCGCTAGGTCATGCGATCGGAAAAACGTTTCCTGCACCGATCCTTCGACGAACTCTGACAAAAGAAGCGCCCGGAACAATGTCCCAGGCCGTCGAGCAAACCACTTGTGTACGGCAATGATCGGCCTATAGTTTTGCTGGATCTGCTTCTCCCGTAAGGCCAACTCCGCCACAAATGGCACATCGAATTGGCGCTCGATCCCTTTACCAAGAGTCGTTGGGTTAGTCGTGGATCTAACGGGAAGCTTATTTCTTTCTATCTGCATCTGTCTGATCATAGTTTCGTGGGGTGCAGTTCCTTTGGTGTTGTAGGGAAACATAAGTTAATGGGGACAAGCTATTCTAAAGGGTTCCATTTGTCAATGAGAGTGAGTTGATAAAGTGAGGGCGGAAGGAATTTTGCTGGGTGTCGCAGTTTTTGTGCCCATACGTACGCCGCCGGTGCGCGCCGCATTGATTCTGGTTGGACAGGGCGATCCAAAATTCCTAGACGAGAGCTGTTCGATCAGTCTAGAATAACCCGAGTAGATATGAGGAATCTTCAATCGCACCAGCAGAGTTTGACTTCCGGGCGGCTCTCATGGCGCTAGACGAACGGAAACGGAGATCGAATGAGCAGAAGTTTGGCGCCTGGAAAGAGCTCCCAGACGGTGGACGCCGCTACTGGTACGAAGTGGTAGGCCGTCAAGGCTGGACCGCTCGATATTTCAAAGAAGTTGACGCCGAAGAAAATACGACGCGTTTCTGGCAAGAGATTTATAATGAGCGAGGCGTGCTTGTCGAGCAACATGTCAAGTACCCTGTGGATGCCGGCCATGAGCGGTTAGAGGGATAGGAAGATGCTGATTACCAAGGACACAGTGGCAGAGCAACTTGCAGCCTACCTCGAGGGAAAAAAGAGGCTGGGGCAGGTCGTATCCTGGGCCCATGATGCCTTCAATGAAGGCGAGTTCGACGAGGCAGATATCGAGGTCATTCGCGATGTGGTCGCCAGGCTCGGCCTTGCAGATGTGACGGCATTTGGTCTAACCTGGGAGGACGCTGTCGAGATGCTGGGTCGCCTTGGCTATCGGGCAAGCGTACACGTCCAACCCGCTAAGGTGTAACCGAGCCGATGGCTCGGCTGCGGCGAGGAGATCCTGCTACCTCGCCTGCAGGCCCTCCCTTTCGCCCAACACTGCGCCCCCTGCCAGGGGGAGTGGGAAGCGGACACGCAATAAGGCGGAGACGTACCTGATAACACGGCTCCACCAATGTGCGGGTCTCAATTCTCGATGAATTCCTGCGGCGTCATTGGCCGAAGCGCGAAAGGCAAGTCGGCGATGTCGAGCAGGTCCTTGTCCCCGGTAATCAATAGCGTGGCCAGTGCGGCATGACAACATTCAAGGATCATGTCATCTTCGGGGTCTCGGCAGAGCGAGAATCTTTCCGTGGGATAGACGATCTTGGCATGGGATACAACGGCAGCAATGCCCGCAATGAGCGCTTGCATCTGCGGGTGAGTGATCTTCCTCTGCTCTTCGAGCTTGACCGGCGTCTCCCGATATTCTTGAAGAAGTGCCGGCGAGACGTAAATATCTGCTGTTCTGAACGCCTTTCTTACCGCCTTAGCAGGAGCACCGCCGAAGGCGAAGGCCGAGATAAGGACGGCAGTATCGATGACGACCCTATCTCTTCTTTTCGTAAGCCTTTCTCCTTACCGACCTTACGGCGTTGTCAATGTCCTTCATCGTCAGCTTGGTGTTCTTGAATGCTTCCTCTGCAATCTTGAAGGCCGCATCAAGCCTATCTTCAGGAGATAGGACAGCAAGGATAAAGTCATCGGGATTGATCTTTTTAGTTCCGCTCACAGCCATAACCGACACCTCCTTCTACATTGAGGTGCATTGTATCCCAAATAAGTTCTAAAGTCAGCCGCGATTCACGAAAAGCAGCGCATGGCAGCGACCCTGCGGCCACCCGCGGTCGCGCCTGCAGGCCCTACCCTTCGCCCAGCGCTGCGCCCCCTGTCAAGAGGAGTGGGAGCAGGGACGCAGCTAGTACTTAGTTGCGAAAGTTAGCGCGTACAAATCGTCACACCGGCGAAAGCCGGTATCCAGTCAAATCAATGGATTCCCGCTTAAGGACTGCGGGAATGACGTTGCGGGTATTATTGCAAGTAACACTAATGGCCGTAAGGAGGTACAGATTCGCTGACGCGGGCTCGGCTAAGACCAGAAAGTGGACCGCTTAAGAATCGCACAACGAACCGCCCAAAAACACGCACTTGCCCTATGACTTAGTCGGGTCGAGGAGGAGGACGTTGGTATCGACCACTGTGATCACTGTGGGTCGGCCGGACCACGCAGGGTCCGCATCAGATCATCCGTTGACCGGTCTAACTTGAGGATCCCGTAGACACTCGAAACCGGATCCTCCAAACTCACCTTCACGGCTGTGAGACGCCCCTTTTCCTCCCACAATTCCAGTACCTGGCCCGGCCGGATGCCCAAGCGGTCCCGCAGCGGTTTCGGGATGGTTACCTGCCCTTTTTCCGACACAATAGTTTTCATACGTTTAAGGTAGGAATTCTTACACGATATGTCAAGCAACTCATATACATCCGGGACAAGTCGTCGCCATTCCTGACCCTTTTTACGTTGACGAGGTTGTCGCTTTTCACTAGGATACTTTTGAGAGGATGAACGATGAGGCAAAATCTTGTCCAGAAGATTTTTGAGGCCCACCGGATCGCCGGGGAGCTGATTCCGGGCACAGAGGTCGCGATCCGGATCGACCAGACCCTGACGCAGGATGCGACCGGGACGATGGCCTATCTGCAGTTCGAGGCGATGGGCATCCCGAGGGTCAAGACGAAGCTGTCGGTCAGCTATGTCGACCACAACATGCTACAGACCGGCTTCGAGAACGCCGACGACCATCGATTCCTGCAGAGCGTCGCCGCAAGATACGGCATTTACTTTTCGCGGCCAGGGAACGGCATCTGCCACCAGGTCCACCTGGAGCGGTTCAGCGCGCCGGGTCAGACCCTGCTCGGTTCCGACAGCCATACCCCGACCTGCGGCGGCGTCGGGATGATCGCCATCGGAGCGGGCGGTCTGGACGTCGCTGTGGCCATGGGGGGCGGCCCCTTCTACCTCCCGATGCCGAAGGTAACGCTGGTCAGACTGAACGGTCGGTTAGGCCCCTGGGTCGCGGCTAAGGACATCATCCTGGAGGTGTTGCGGCGGCTCACCGTGAAAGGGGGCGTAGGGAAGATCCTGGAGTACGGCGGGGAGGGTGTCGCCGACCTGACCGTGCCGGAGCGGGCTACCATCACCAACATGGGGGCCGAGCTGGGCGCAACAACCTCTATCTTTCCCAGTGACGAGCAGACCCGCCGCTATCTTGCGGCGCAGGGTCGTGAAGGTAGCTGGGTACCCGCAGCTCCCGATCCCGATGCCGTCTACGATGAGATACTGGAGATCGACCTGGATCGGCTGGAGCCGATGGTTGCCCGGCCGTCGAGCCCCGACGAAGTCTGCCCGGTCTCGGAGGTTGAGGGAACCAAGATCTCGCAGGTCTGCGTGGGAAGCTGCACCAACTCCTCGTTCCGCGACCTGATGACCGTCGCGACAATGCTGAAGGGCAAAACCGTCCACCCGGACATCAGCTTTACGGTCACGCCCGGCTCCAAACAGGTCTACACCATGATCGCTGCCAATGGGGCCCTGGCCGATCTGATCGCGGCGGGTGGGCGGATCCTGGAATCGGCCTGCGGCCCGTGCATCGGGATGGGCCAGACGCCGGCCAGCGGGACCGCGTCGCTGCGAAGCTTCAACCGGAACTTCGAGGGCAGGAGCGGCGCGCCAAACGACAAGGTCTATCTGTCCAGCCCGGAGGTCTGCGCGGCCTCCGCCCTGGCCGGCGAAATCGTTCACCCGCGACGCATCGGTCAGCCGGTGTCGATCAGCCTGCCGGAGCAGTTTATCCTTGATGACAACCTGATCGTCCCGCCCTCGCCCTACCCGGAACAGGTCGAGATTATACGGGGCCCCAACATCAAACCGGTCCCCATCCGAGGTGAACTGCCGTCCACCATCGAGGGGGAGGTCCTCCTGAAGATGGGCGACAACATCACCACCGATCATATCCTGCCGGCCGGCTCCAAGATCCTGCCGCTCCGCAGCAACATCCCGGCCATCTCAGAGTATGCCTTCAGTCGGGTCGATCCGGAGTTTGCCACGCGGGCCAAAGAGAAGGACGGCGGCTTTGTGGTCGGCGGCAGCAACTACGGCCAAGGCTCCAGCCGGGAGCACGCCGCCCTGGCGCCGATGTACCTTGGCCTAAAAGGGGCCATCGTCAAGTCGTTCGCCCGCATACACCGGGCCAATCTGATCAACTTCGGAATCCTGCCGCTGATCTTTGCGGACGACAGCGCGTATGACGCAGTCGATCAAGGGAATGCCCTGCGGATCGAGCAGCTCACGCAGCAGATCCGAGGCGGACAGCAGATTATCGTGAAGAATGTCACCAAGGGGACCGACGTTGTGGTGAGGCACGATCTCACCCCTCGGGAGATAGAGATCGTCCTCGCCGGCGGGATGCTCAACTACACCATCAAGACAACAGCCTAGGAGTACAACATGGAAAATCTGCTGTGGCAGATCGGCGGACTCATACTCGTTGGACTGCTCACGTACTTCATTGTCTTCCGTAAGGGAGGACCTGGTTGAAAACACTAGACGCCCGCGGCGCGGGCGCACACCCCAATAGGGGCTGTACATTTGTCTTGACAAAGAATCGCAGGATATTTAGCCTGAAGCAATACAGTGACAGGCGACGTGTCAGTGCTGGATGCCGGCCACCGAGGACCAAAGCACGAAGTTGGATGGTCGTCATCTGATTTGAAAGGATGCGGACTATGAAGATACGGAAGATGATCGCAGCTATGGGGCTACTGGTATTTGCTCTGACGACGGTGGCTTGCAGTACGGTTAAAGGCGCTGCAGTTGGCGCGGGAGCCGGGGCCGCAATCGGCGCCGGCACGGGTTATGGGGCCGGCAAGGGCGCGCTCATCGGTACTGGCGTAGGCGCGGCTGCAGGCGCCGTTTACGACATAACGAAGTAGAATAGAGAATCGAGGCTTAATCATGAAGACCCGAATGCGCCTTATGGCAGGATTAGCTCTTGGGGTCGTGATGTGGGGCGGTACCGCGCTGGGGGAGGGCCCATCGACCGACTGCGACAAGCGAGTTAAGAAGGAGAAAGTGGAAGGCCAGGTAGTGAAGGTTGACCTGGAACAGGGCAGATTAACCGTGCGTGAAACCGATGGAACGACTCATGAGTTCCAGGCGTCAAGGGAAACACTTCAGGATTACAAAGCCGGGGATCATATTAAGGCGAAGCTTCGACCTGCGCAGAACTGTCCCTGATCGACGCTGAAAACGCCGGGTAGCCGATCAGATCGGCAAAGCGATCCTAACGTTTTATTCAAATCCCCCGACCTGACAGGGTTGGGGGATTTTGGTTGACAGGCACCATCGTCTTACATACAATCCGTTGACTGGAATCCTGCCACCGGGAGTTCCGCGGTTGCCCTCATCGTTCAGGTCACCTGGAATCCCTTTACGTATTCATTGTTTATTTGGAGGAGTAGATGTTTGCAAGAAAGGTCTGCGTCAAACTTCGCCCTGGAAGCTCCGTCGCATTTTCCCGAACATTGCAGAGCGAGATCCTCCCGATCCTGAGATCCCAGGAAGGGTTTTGTGATGCCCTCTCGTTCGTCTCGGGCGAACGGAATGAGGCGATCGCCATCAGCCTCTGGGACGGAGCCGACAGCGCGGAGGCGTATCATCGCGAGACCTATCCCCAGGTGCTGCAAGCGCTCGAGGGGGTCATCGACGGCGAGCCGCAGATCCACGCCTTCGCGGTTTCCAACTCGACCATCCACAAGATCCCGAATCTACCTTGGTAGGCGTTCAGGCAGTAATCGCCTTGACGGCGTCGGTGATCGCGGGAAACGCCTTGGCCAACTCCGCCCGCACTGTCGCGGTGGGCGGCAGTCCGATCTGACGCGCCATCATCAGGGCATTCGCCGGGGCTTGGCCGCGCACGTGGTTATTGAAGAAGATCACGATCTTGCTCTCGCCGGCCGCGGCAATCTCTCGAACCTTCTCTGCAAACGGCTGTAGTTCCGCTTCCGAGTACAGGTAGTCGTAGCGCTCTTCAGCAATCTCATGCTGCCGCCACTTTTCACGGTTCCGACCGTGAAAGCGTAGGTAGAGCAACCGCTGTGGCTCCAGTTCCAGCCTGATCGTCTCCTTGAACTGCGGCATGTCGATGTACGCCCAGCTCGCATCAAATGCAGCCAGCAGCGCCTTGGTCTCCTCGCTACGCTCGTCCCACGAGGCGTGACGCAGTTCAACCGCCATGGGATAGTCTCGAAACTGTCGCAGAAGGCTCGAAAGCGTATCCTGATGCTGAGGCGTGCAGGCAAACCATTCGGAGAACTGGATCAGCAGGCAAGCGAGCTTGCACTCCTCGGCAATCGGATGGATCCCCCGCTTAAAGTCGTCGTAGTCCGCCTGCGAGACCTCCGGCTCGGCGCCGGTCGCCTTCTTGAACATACCCGGATGGGTGAACTTCTGCCAGACCTTGATCGCGAACTCGAAATCCTTCGGTGTGATCGCCACCCACGCCCTCGCCGTCTCGGGATCGAGCAACCGATAAAAGGTCGAGTTGACCTCTACGGCGTTGAAGACCTGGCTGTACAGTTCCAGCTCATTCTTAGACTTCGCCGGATAAAAAATTCCGTTCCAGCGCCCAGGTCCTCGTGGATACGACCAGCCCGAGGTGCCGATCCGTACGTGCTCGCCGATATTCTTCATTGCCCCTTCAGGCCGGATGCCGTAAGGCTTTTCCGGGACGCCTTATACGCTAAGCAGCCGCAGGTCCAATCGCCCCTCGTACATGCCCGGGCACCAGAAAAATGCGCCGGATATCGGACGGGTGAACGAGAACAAGGCGTCCACGATCCCGTCCTCCGCGCCGACCATCCGCCGCAGGAGGGCGTCGAAGGGGTCGAAGGATGCGCCGAAGGCCACAAAGACCAACCCCGCGCGGCAGCCGTCGGTCCACGGCATCGAGCGCCTTAAGACGAACGCCTCTGGATCGAAGCTCTCCTGCGCCGTTCGTTTGATGTGCGCGGACGGCGGCGCGTCTCCGATCTCCTCGTTGTCACTCCGTCGGCGTCCGATCGTGTGATCCTGCTCCTGGATGGACTTGGCTTCAAAGCGATCGAGATCATGAACCCATTGCTGGACTGCGACACACGTCGACCCATTCAGTCCTTCGTCCTGTCCCTGGACAAAGGCAACCTCCGACGCGCGCTCGCCTTTCGGGTTCTCCGTGCCGTCTTCATAGCCGGTTAGATCGCGACCTTCCCCATAGGTGAAGGCATCAATGACCTGCTCCAGGCGAAATGCGGGCGCCAGCACCTCATGAATGCGCCTGGTTCGGTGCACCAATTCACCCCTGTCGTCTCCCCTCAGCCAACACCACAACGCATAGGGCGTCGAAGGCACCTCATACCCGCTGCCTGCATAACTTGGCGCGGTACAAAGACCGGGTATCGTCGCTCCGAGCGTGCGCACGAGCGACTGACCAAGACCGACCACGGTCTGTCGACCGTCCGCGATGTTGCTGAGCAATCGCAAACTCCTTCGAGCCTCGTCCTCATCGGTCAGAGAAAAGGTGAGATACCTGGCGACCGGAGGGGTCGGTTCCAGGATTCCGGATTGGACATTATCCATGGCAACCTCCGTCTGTAGGGGTCAATGCGTAGCTGCAGTCGCTTTTCGTCAATCGACCGGCTCGACCGTCACGGTCGTCAGTACTGAATTGGCGATGATGCAGCCGTCATGCGCCTGCTCGTGGAGCCTGACGACATCGTCGTGCGAGGGGGTCATCGTACCACCAAACTGGACAAGCGGGCGAAGAATAACCCTTGTCACGGCCAGTTTGCCGCTCGCGTTCTTCTCTAGAAACCCCGTCGCGTGATCCTCGTACGCATCGACGACCAGCCGCTTGCGTGATGCAATCGCCAGAAAGGTCAGCATGTGGCAGCCGGAGATCGCCGCAACCAACGCCTCTTCAGGATCGACACAGTCCGTATCGCCATGATAAGTGGGGGCCGCAGAAGCGCGCACCTGCACGCCACCGTCGAACGACCAGGCGTGATCGCGGTTATACGCCTCGTAATCGAAACTGGCGGATGTCCGCCGCCACGTCACGGTTGCGCTATGCTCTGACATGCTGCTCTCCTTCTATCCAACAGCCAGCGGAACGACCTGCCCCCACCCATCAGTCAGTGCTGCATGTACCAGGAATTGACGAACGTGCGCCAACATCTCTCGGTGATGCCGCCAATCGATAATATGTCGATGTTGCAACTGGCCGACCACGATACCAGGATGAATGTTCAGTCTCCCCGCAAAACCCCGAATCGCCTCTTTGGAGTAGAGCGGCCCCACACGCGCAATCCAGTTATTTAACTCTGCTGTGGGGACCAATGTGTCGGCCGCAAAGTCATTGACTTTCCTTTCGGCCGCGGGTCTCTGCTCCAAAGATGGAGCAGTCTCGCCGAAGATATCAACGTCAAAAGGGTGATGTGCTTTTTTCAGGCCATGCTTTTCTCGCAAGTGACCGAGTTCGTGAAATAAGGTGTGCCAAAAGTAATCTATTCGATCATAGCGTAGCGACAACACAATCACCGGGGCTCTCGGATCTAGGTCCAACCAAAAACATGCGCCATCGATCTTCGTAGAAGGTAGGTGCTCAATGAGCACGAGCCGGATTCCTGCCTCCGCGAGCATCTTGGGAACATGTCGAACGTCTTCTGGAGTATGGAGAAGCGTTTTCAACTCCTCAATTACACCCGGAAGACTGGACTCGCTGAATTGCGCAGCCGTCAACGCCCGAGCAATATGTCTTGCGCGAGCTAACCATGCCCAGTGCGCCAAGGTCAGTTCTGGCGCCGAGGTTCTGGCCGCAAAGGGCCAAATTTTTGGTTCGTCCGTGATATTCTTGATCCCGTAGAAATTCAGCACACGCTGTTCAAGAACATCTATGTTTTCCGTTCGCTCAATCCAGTGACGTCGGAGCAGCTCTCGGATTGGTACCTTCTCATAGAGACGGGCACGTCTTGACACGTCTTGGCCGCGTGTTTGGGTTTTCCCCACTTGCCATAACTGATAGGCGCTTTCAAGATTGAGAAAAAACTGAGGATCAACACCGAAGGCGTCTCCGAGGCCCTTGGCTGTTTCAGGAGTGATGGTTCTCTTGCCGAGAATGATGTCGCTGACGAGCTTTAGGGGTCGCCCAAGAATTTCCGCCAGATCCGTTTGAGTCCATCCACGCGCCTCTAGTTCCTCTCGAATCAGTTCGCCGGGAGGAAACACTTCAGCAGGTACCCTATATGTTGTCATCTTTTCAGCCATCGCCCTCTCCCGTTAGTGGTAATCCTCGATTCCAACCACTACGGCAACTTTATTTGGCGAAGTCCCCTCAAACTCCAGAATCAAACGCCACTGATCATTCAGTCGCATGGAATGCTGATATTGTCGGTCGCCTTTCAACTTCTCGAACCGCATGGATCGCAATTGGTAGAATACCCTTTCATCGGGGGCGGCTCGAATCTCCTGCATTCTCTGACGGAACTTCCTGACGATTGCCCCGGAGAAGCCGCCGTCAAATTTTGGGTCGGTTTCGAGTCGATCAAGTTGCTTGTCGCGGAATCGTATTTCCACTTCGGTAGTGTAGTGTGTCTAACGCTTCGTTACATTCATTCAAAAGCCCTCATTCCCGCGAAAGCGGGCATCCAGCGTCGAAAACCTGAATCCCGAGGTCAAGCCTGGAATGACAATATGTAAAGAGACTTATGGAACACTATTCTAAAATAGGAGACTTTTAGTATGATGTCAAGAGCTATTTAGTCACTTAGTGACTGAATGATAAATTACTAACACCGATCACTGCCTGTCATTCCAAGTCCGGCAATTTGTCACGTGGAACCAGGAGACGTATTGAACGTCTCTGCCCTAGTACCCGAGCGATGTATCCTCGCTTCTCCAGTGTCACGACCATCTGATGCACTGAAGGGGGTGTAACTCGGAAGTACCGCTGCATATCAGCCTCGGCGGGCGGCTGCCTGTTTACCTTGGTGTAGTAGTAAATGAAGGCGAGAAACGGTCCATGCCGTGGCGTGAAGTCGCTGGTCACTCACAATTCTCCCTTGAATGCGCGGTCGAGGATGGCGGGAGCAGCGCGTCGAGTTCAGTGGCAGTAATGGCTTCGGTCAGCATACGGGGTCACTCATCGCGCATCGCTCTCACGTCGAAGCAAACAGTTGCAAGCCGAGGGGCGGCCACCACTATACCCGATGAGGCCCGGCGCTTCAAGGTCACATGATCGGAGGATCGATGACGGTATTCGTACCCTCCAGTATCCTGTTTCTGAAGTTCGATGCATATTTGCGGCCGTCATTCCGGCCAAGCCCGCATCGCGGGCGTGAGCCGGAATCCAGGAACTACCGAGGGTTCTGGATTTCCGCTCCCCGCTTAAAGCCTGCGGGGACAAGCTTCGCGGGAATGACGACATGCGGAGTGCCGCCTTCTTCACCGGACTTCTGACTCAGGACACTGGTTGACAATTGCCGGGTCGATACCTACGTTGGCTGTGAAGAGATGGCGGAATTCTCTTGGAGAGGAGGAGGGCCATGCCAGTCTATGAATTCCAGTGCCAGGACTGCGGAAAGGAGTTCTCGCTGACCCTGACCTTTAAGGAACGGGAGGCGGGTGGACTACAGTGTCCCGGCTGCAACAGCACACACCTTGAGCCATTGATGGCCGGATTCTTTGCCAAGACGGCTCGCAAGAGCTAGGCCGAGACTACCGGTACCCCGTCACATTAGGCCCTACGGGTCTGGCGACCCTACCGTACACCTACTCAGGTGGGGGCTCGGTGCGCGTGCGGCTGCGCTCCCACATGAAGAGGCCGAAGGCGATTGCGCCGAACAGCACCAATGAGGCATAGCCGTATTCGCGTGAGCCGAAGAGGATCAGGTCGTCGAACCGGCCGATGAGGAGCGACATGCGCGCCATGACGGTATAGCCGAAGCCCGCGCCGAAGTTGATCATGAGGAAATAGATGCCGATCCTTGCGATGCCATGGATCGGACCTTTGTGTTCAATGGAAAAAAAGAAATAAACCAGAACGCTGACGACGCCGATCAGGATCAACAATGCATTAAACTGGGGCATGCCGAAAAGGGACTGGCCGGCGTTACCCAGAAGCGGCTTCAGGGTCCCCTGCACCTGTTGCAGGATGTTGGAGGAGATGATGCGGGGGATGGCGACGCCGGAACCGAATCCGACGATAACGGCAAATGAGATCCGGCTGAGCCAGCTTACCTTCGGGATGAAGCGGGTCAAGACCAGAAGCCCCAGGACGGCGGCGATCAGGAACCACCATTTGCCTTCCTGCGTAACCGGTGTATAGAGGCTTTTAACCATCACGTCGTAGTAGATCCGAACGATGGTGTACCCCATCGAGATGCCCACGTAGAGGTGCTCCCCGAACCGGAAGAAGGGATTGTCCTTGTACAGGAAGCTGAACATGCAGAGGGTGAGACCGGCCGCCACCCAGACGCCGATCAGAACGGACGTGGGCATCAGCGGTCTCCCCTGGGGGTACCCGCTGGGGGCCGGAGTCCCGCACGGGGCGCGAAGAAATAGAAGAGATTGCACAGCAGAATGAGGCCGATGATGATAAAATGCGTGGCCGATTGCGCATCCATTCCGGCCACCGCCTTCCCATTCAGCCCGACCAACGTTTCGTACTCGGCCGCCCCGCGCAACCCGCCGATCAGACCGTTGATCTGCCCGGTATCGAGGAAGGGGTAGAGGCCAGGCGCAATGACGGCCGTCACGCCGCCGCCCAGCTCGAAGCCGTACTTTTCCTTGCCGTACACGTACCAGCTTTCGACGCCGGGCGTCCCGGCGGCCAGGCTCACCACGTAGTCAACCTGTCTGAGCGAATTAATCCCCCGCATCACTGGAAGGTCCGCCGTTCGCTCGCCATAGTGGTCGGTCGGAAAGGTGGCCGCCAGGTCCTGACCCATATTGATGATGACGTTGGTCCCGCCCGGCGAGTAGCCGAGGAAGGTGTAGTCGATGCCTCGTTGCTTCCCGTGCTCGCCGGCGATCCCGCTCACCGCCTTTTCGGCCATCCCCGTCCCGGTCACCCAGAGCGTCATCCCGATAACCCGCAGATCCCGTCTGAAGGCGTGATTGAGCAACGCCACCGCCATCGGATAGAGCTCCGGCTTGGAGGCCGGGTCGAAGTCCAGCGACAGCAGGAAGACCGATCGCGGTGGAAGCGATTCGATGTGATCGTAGATCCGCTGAACCTCCGGCGAGATTCGTATCGGAAAGCCGATCGGACGCAGGAGCGGGATCAGCGTTGCCAGCGCGATCAGGACGAAGATCACCCGGCGGTCCATCCGCAGCAGTTTGGCGGCCAGATCCCTCAATCCCGGCCTCCCAGATACGACCGTTCGATCCCGAAGATAATCTTGATCGAGGTCGCGATCCCGCCCAGGCTGATCCCGATAATGATCCCCCGTCTGGCCGCCGTGTTGAGGACGTTCAGGAGCCAGCCGGCTATCGGCCCCGCGGCGGGAATCAGATACTCGCCCAACGGCACCCGACCGAACATCATCACCACCGCTGCCACCAGCAACACGGCCGCCTCTTTGCTTCTGGCCCGAAAGGCGCGGAATGCGGCCGAGGCGACAAAAAAACCAAGCATCGAAAACATCGTCCCCTGCAGCGCCAGCAGGGCATAGCTATAGATCCAGCCGAAACCGGTCCCCTCCTCCTGTCCCCTCGACCATATCCCCACAACGACCGTCATCACCATCGAGAGATAGACCACCAGGCTGTAGCCCCACCCTGCCACCCGTGTCCGGATCTTGGCGTAATGGACGTGGCAGAGGCTGGCGATCCCAAGGATCATGGCAAACCCCAGGATGATCCGAAGCCAGACCGAGACCTCGGTCAGCGCCGCCTCCGAGACGGGGTGAGGGATGTAATACTGGAGGGCGCCCGCCACACCGAACAGGAAGGTCAGAATCAGCGGAAACGTCCGCCGCAGGAACAGAATCATCAAAGCCTCTCAAAGACAGGGTATGGGGTATAGGGTTTGGGGTTTCGGGTGCACCTCACATACTCTATGCCCTCGTCTTTTCCCCTATCCCCTATCCCCTATCCCCTATGCGCTGTTACTTAAAGTCCCGGAACAGTTGCAGGAGCGGGACGAACGCCTGGGTCCCGACAAGCCCGCCAATGGTCGCCAGAACGGTCCCGATCACCATCGAAAGCAGGAGCAGCGCCTTCCCGATATCCTGTCCCCGCAGGGTCCCTACCAGGACCGGCTCACGCGACAGGTAGGCGCTCGCGGCGTACAGCTCCTCACCGATCAGGGTGTAGTCGCAGGTCGTAATGAAGAAGGGCAGTTGCAGGTCGGCGTCGGTTCCGGCGATCTGGATCGCGCCGGTCCCGGCCCCGGTCTCGGCCAGCAGGAGCGCCTCGGCATAGTAAAATCCCATGAAAAAGTTGGCTGCAGGCCGGTCCCGGAGCATGATCCCGTTGACCGCGGCGGTGTAGCTGAACTGATCGTTGGTGATGAAGAAGTTGGAGTCATCACGATAGGCATCAGGCCGGCCGACCTCCAGATACGACTCCTTGACGATCTCCTGGCAGATGGCCATGACAATCGGGTCACGGTGCGGCACCTGGAGCTGGGTGTCGTAGGCGGCCGTCTTCTTTGCCACCTGTCCAAGGATGACGGTCGCCGCAATCGTGGAAAGACTCGACATTTCGTCGGAGCCGGTCAGGTAGAGGATCGGCCGTCCCATCTCGGTCGCCCGACCGATCGCCTCCTCCACCGCGTCCAGGCCGGGAATCCGACGGAGAAAGATCGCGGGATGTCGCTTGGCCTGGGCGATCGCAAACAGGACAATGACAGAAAACAGGAGCATCAACAGAAAGTTGTTCGCCTTGTCCAGGTTAAAGAGATTCGGCGCCGGGACGGCCGATTGCACCGGCCCCTCAATCGTCTGGATCCCGTCGGTCACCGCGACCTTAAAGAAGTAGGGTCGGTCGTTCTCCAGGCGACGATCCGGCGTCGATTTCACTTGGTAGAAGTGATACGCCTTGCTTCGATCCCAGCTCCACCATGGACGATCCACATCGCTCTTATGGTGGGTGTCGGCTGGAAACTCGGTCAGTCGCACAAACGGCCCTTTGGCCTGTTCGGCCAAATATACCTGATAGCGAACGGCCGGTCCGTCGAAGGGAGCGGCCCGCCACGACAGCCCGATGCTGCCGCCGCCGTCGCGGGGCATGTCGAAGGCCTCGAACGAAGCGAGAGATTCAGTGGACAGTGGTAAGTGTTGAGTGGTGGGATCGGCGGCGAAGGCCTCCGGTTCAAGACAACCGAACCATAACGGCGCAAAAATGGAAAGCCAAATGGCCAGGAAGGCCAGAATGGCTCTCGTTAACAGCACTGGACTTCTGAGTCGCACGTTCCGAGTTCTCGATTCCCGATTCGATCTCGTTTTACTGACTCACTTGACACTCAACACTGGCTTCCCTTACGTCTCCAGCAGTTCAACGTTGGCGCGGGGGACGATGATGCGCCGGCCATCGTCAAGCTCTGCCTCCAGGACACGGACCTGACTTTCTGTAGCCAGTAGTCGGAGGTCAGCCGGAAGCGCGGATACGCGGCAAATCCGGCCGAAGTATGGCTCCCGAATAATTCGGATCTGATCGCCGACCCGCAGCCCGCCTTCGGCCCCGGTCTCTCCCGCCTCCCGCCTCCCGCCTCCCGCCTCCTCCTCTCCGAGCGGAACAATCACCTCCGGTCTGATGACGCCGGCCCGGATCTGCGTCGCCCCAGAGCAGCAGGCGCGTCGCCCCGCCTTGGAGGCCAGAAGATCGAAGGTGCGCTTGGCCATGGCGATCCGTCCGAATCCTTCAGTAATGATCAGCGTAGGCCCGACCTGTTCAGTTCCAGTGATGGCGACCCCCAGGTCCCGTCCGCCAAGGAGCAGCTTCAGGTCGAGGTCGTGGATGCCGCCGACAACAACAGCGGCCACCCCCACCTGCTTCGCCCTGGCAAAGGCGTCACGACCGATCAGCGAGCCGCCTACGAGGATCGTCCCCCGGTGGGCGTCGGTAATCCGATCCGACGTCAGTTCGTCTTCCCGATCGCCGACAGCCACGGCGATGGTGCCCACCGCCTCGCCGCCGATACCGAAAATCCCCTGCACCAGACTGCATGCCGTCTCGACTGTCGCCCCCTCCCCGGAAAAGGTCTCAACCACATGGCCGTCGAGATAGGCGGTCAGTGCCAGAGGTTTCGGCGGCTCCCTGAGGAAGACCTGTCCGGTGACCTCGGATACTGTCTCGATGGTTCCGGTGATCGGGGACGGAACCTGGGTCTTCATCCATTTGATAAAGGGCCGGTTTTCGGCCAGCGGCTCGCCGGATTGGACCGTCTCACCCTCCCGTTTCAACATGTAGCGCCGGATCTCTTGCGGGACGATCCCCAGCGAGTTCACGACATTGACCGCGTGGACCTTACCCGGTAGTTCGGTCTGCGCAATCACCGTGGTTGCGGTGACGGCCTGTCCCTCACGAACCAACACCCGTCCCGCGATCGGCAGGACCCGCCGTTTTCGGATGACGGTCTGAGGCGCCAGGCGTAAGCCCGGTGTGTATGAGTGAGCCATCGCTTACAGGGTTTAGGGTATAGGGTGTAGGGTAAAGGATATTCGAATAGCGTTCTCTAAACCCCAAACCCAATACCCCATACCCCGTTCTCCTATGCGGGATAGAGATTAACGGCCTGGGCCCAGGTGCGCAGTTGGGCGGCCCGATCTGACGCCTCATCGGCCAGAAAGAGCGGTCGTCCTCTCGCATCCAGAATCAACCCGACAACGCCGCCCTTCGCCCGCAGGGTCACCGGTCGCCCTTTGCCGGCACCCAGATCAACGCCCTTTGCCGGCTCCGCCTGGAGGTCGGCCTCGACTCCTGGCGGAAGCTCCAGTCGAAGCAGTTCCCCGAAGCGTAGTGTCCCTTCTGCCTGCCGACCGTCTGCGGACCGTACCGTGTACGAGAAACATGGCTCACCGCGCTTCGCCTTTCCATCGGCCGCCAGGCAACTTCCGAGCGGAACCAGGCAGTCTTTCAGGAAGACCTCGGTGGCAGCCCGCTCATTGACCTGGGACAGCACGCCGAGGTGCGGCATCATGAAGATGCTGTCCACCGCCAGTTGCGTCAGTCCCAGCGGCTGGTAAGCATCGACCATCATCATCATCGCCTGGGCGCGGCGCGGCGCATGCGAGAGGATCCCGCCGCTTCCGATAATCAGGTCGATCCTGTACAGGTCGATGAGGCTTTTGCCGCCCTCCGCCTGTTCGAAGGCATCGGCGATGGTACGCTCTTGCTGCACACCCTTCAGGCTGACGGCCAGCGCCTTGTGCTGGTCGAAGGCCAGGCGGAGCGCCTCTCGCGCGATCGCCTGCTCGAGGGCCAGATCCGCCGGCGTCTGAGGAATCGTGGTGGGACGGATCATCTTGTTCTTGATCCGATTCCGCAGCTCCTGCTCGGCAATCGGTTCAACCAGCCAGCGCTCGATCTTCTCGATACCGGCCTCGGCCAGGACGTTGCTGACGCTATAGCTCATCCCCAGATTGGCGCTGACGGTCCGGGTGAATTGTCCGTCTACCACCGAGAACACATCGGTCGTCGCGCCGCCGATATCGACGCCCAGCAGGTTCAACCCCTGCGCCTTTGCCGCCTGTTCCATAATGAGGCCGACGGCGGCCGGAGTCGGCATGATCGGCGCGCCGGTCCATCCCATGAGCTTGCCATACCCCGGGGCCTGCGCCATGACATGCTCAAGAAACAGGTCGTGGATCGTATGGCGGGCCGGCCCGAGATTCTCCCGTTCAAGGATCGGTCGAATGTTGTCGGTCATAACAAGGGCGGCTCGATCGCCCAAGATCTCCTGAACCCGACCCCGCGCATCCTTATTCCCGGCAAAGATGACCGGCAGCTTGAAGCTCCCACCGAGCCGCGGCCTGGGATCGGCCGCCCGGATGTACTCCGCCAGTTCGACGACGTGAGAAACGGTTCCGCCGTCGGTTCCCCCGGACAGTAAGATCATATCGGGCCGCAGGACCCGGATTCGCTCAATTTTTTCGTGCGCCGCCCGGCCGTCGTTACTGGCCAGCACGTCCATCACAATGGCGCCTGCGCCCAGGGCACACCGCTGCGCGCTCTCAGCGGTCATGGCCATGACCACGCCCGCCACCATCATCTGAAGGCCGCCGCCGGCGCTGCTGGTGGAAACATAGATATCGACGCCCCGCCCCTTCTCGGCCGGCGTCAGGATCGTCTCGCCGTCCAGAATCGTCCGCCCGGACAGCTCCTCCACCTCCTGGATGGCGTTCAGCACCCCACGGGTGACATCGTCGAACGGGGCCTCAACGGTGGTCGGGGCCTCTCCGCGAAAGGTCTGGCGGTACTCCTCCCCGACCCGTTCGATCAGGATCGCCTTAGTGGTGGTGCTCCCGCAGTCGGTGGCCAGGATCGCCGTCATCTCACGACCCACGATGCGCCTCCTCCTCCATGAGTCGAAGTCTGTCGACAAAGAGCGCCGGTGTCTCGCGCCGCTCCAGCAGGCGCGCGAGTCGTTCGATATCATCGGGAGAGGCCACTACACCCATGATCGGCGTCAGGGCATGAACCAGTTGACCGGCCAGGAAACCGAGGGGAATAAGGGACTCGACGAGGAATATGGCAGGGGTTGTCAGACCGCGATCGGCCAGCAGACGGGCGAAACGATCCAACAGTCCGAGATCTTCCGCTTCAAGCGGACTCTCTTGCCCGCTCAGTGCGAACGCGTGGGCGAGGGCGCTGCGCAAGCGGGACATGAGTGCGTGTTACTTCGCGGCTGGCGGGACTTGTCCTGGCGGCGTCTGTGCAGTCGGACCGGTCTGCGTTCCGCCCTGAACAGGCAGGGACGGCGACGGCGCAGCGGCCGGAGGAGATGCAGGAGCCGGCGCTGGGGCCGGAGCGGTCTGCTTGAGTCGCTCCTCCGTGATAACCGAGGAACTCCCTCTGCGCTCGGCAATGATCGTGAGTACAAGGGATGAGACCATAAACAACACCGCTGCTGCCAGCGTCAGCTTACTCAAAAAGGTCGCAGCCCCGCGCCCGCCGAAAAGGGTCTGGCTGGAGCCGCCACCAAAGGCGGCGCCGATATCGGCGCCCTTGCCGCTCTGAAGGAGCACAATCACAATCAGGACCACTGCAATCAGCAGATGTATGACAGAAAGCGCGATAACCATTACAACCTCCTTAAAAGACAGGGTTTAGGGTCTAGGGGTTAGGGTCAAAGCGTCCCTTCCGAACCCTATACCCTTCCCACCCTATACCCTTTTATCTTACGGCGGCGTTGGCGATCGCTGCAAACGAATCCGCCTGCAGGCTGGCCCCGCCGATCAGTGCGCCGTCGATCTCAGATCGCTGCAACAGCTCCTTGGCATTATCCGGTTTGACGCTCCCGCCGTACAGGATACGGATACCACCCGCACTCTCGGCGTCAACCAGCATGGCGATCGTCTTCCGTATATGCGCGTGCATCTCCTCGGCCTGGTCCGGGGTGGCCGTCTTGCCCGTACCGATGGCCCAGACCGGCTCATAGGCAAGGATCAGCCCCTGTACCTGCTCCGGTGACAGACCGGACAGCGCCCCTTTGAGTTGCATCTCCACCACGGCGTCGGCGCGTCCCGCCTCCCGTTCAGTAAGGGTCTCCCCGATACAGATAATCGGGGTCAGACCGCTCGTCAGTGCCGCGCGGCCCTTCTTATTGACACGCTCATCGGTCTCTCCGAAATACTGTCGCCGTTCGGAGTGGCCGATGATCACATAGCGGCACCCGATATCGAGGAGCATGTCGGCCGACACCTCGCCGGTATAGGCCCCCTCTTTGGCCCAATGCAGGTCCTGCGCACCAAGACCGATCCTCGTGCCGGCAATCACCGGACCGACGGCGGTCAGCGCCGTAAATGGGGGGCACACAACGAGTTCAGGCCCATCGAGTGATGACAGGGCCTTCACGATACCCTCCGCCAAACCGACGGCCTCGGACGGCGTCTTATACATCTTCCAGTTACCGGCAATGACTGGGATTCGCATGGTCAGAACCCAGGGGTTGGGGGTTGGGGGTTGGAAAAAACACACGTCCCTATCATGTCGCTGACCCCTAACCCCTATCCCCCATTCCCTGTCCTTTGTCCGTGAGCACGGCGATACCCGGCAGCTCTTTGCCTTCCAAGAACTCCAGGGATGCGCCCCCACCCGTTGAGATGTGGGTCATCTGCTCGGCGACTCCGGCCTGGACGACGGCGGCGGCGGTATCGCCGCCCCCGATCACCGAATGCGCGCCGGAGGTCGCCACCGCCTTGGCCAGGGCGAAGGTCCCTGCCTGAAACGGCGCCATCTCGAAGACGCCCATCGGCCCATTCCACAGGATCGTCTTGGCCCGTTCGATCTCTCGCACAAAACGTCCGACTGTCGCGGGACCGATATCGAGCCCCATAAACCCGGTCGGGATCGCCCCATCGACGTTCCTGGTCGATGCGTTGGCGTCGATTCGCTCAGCAATGACGTGGTCGCTTGGCAGATGGATGGCCACATTCGCGCGGCCGGCCTGCACCATCGTCTCCTGCGCGACCTTCAGTCCGGCGTCCTCCACCCGAGAACTGCCCACCTCGTGCCCTTGCGCCTTCAGAAAGGTGTAGGCCATGCCGCCGCCGATCAGGAACCCATCCACCTTCGGCAGCAGATTGGCTAGGACGCCGATCTTGTCCGAGACCTTCGCGCCACCAAGGATGGCGATGAAGGGGCGTTGAGGGTGGTCCAGCAGCGCACCGAGCTGTTTGAGCTCTGTCTGCATCAGAAACCCGCACGCCGACTGCTTGACGAATCGCGTCACGCCGGCGGTGGAGGCGTGGGCGCGATGGGCCGTACCAAAGGCGTCGTTGACGTACAGATCACACAACTCCGCCAATGCCCTGGAGAACGCTTCGTCGTTCTTTTCCTCCTCCGGATGAAAGCGGCAGTTCTCCAGCATCAAGACGTCTCCGGGCTCCATCCGGTCGGTCCTTGTCTTCACCTGCGATCCCACGCAGTCCTCGGCCATTTCGACCGGCCTCCCCAGCAGTGCCGCCAATCGTCCCACTACCGGCCCGAGGCTATACTTCGGGTTCGGTCCGCCCTTCGGCCGGCCAAGGTGGGAGATGAGCAAGAGCTTTGCACCGTGCTGGATTGCGTAGTTGATCGTCGGAAGGGCCGCGCGGATCCGCGTGTCGTCGGTGATCGTCCCGTGTTCGTCAATCGGGACGTTGAAATCGACACGAATCAGGAGCCGTTTGCCTTGTAATTGAAGATCATCGATGCATAATTTAGCCATATCACTCACGGTGCGAGAGGAGAACCGCAATTTACTGTCGCAACACGCATCGGTCTAGTGCTTCATTGCGAAAGTTAGCGCACATACGCCGTCATACCCGCGAAAGCAGGTATCCAGTAAAAGCAATGGATTCCCGCTTAAAGACTGCGGGAATGACGTCCGAGTATTAATCCAATCAAGTACTAGCTACACGTCATTGCGAGCGACCGGAGGGAGCGCGGCAATCTCATCGTTTTTCAAGATACGAAGAACGGTGAGATTGCTTCGGTCGCTACGCTCCCTCGCAATGACCAACACGGGAGACTTCCGGAACGATGACGCTTTACCAAATGACGCAGTCGTACGGGAGCTGTCACCGACTAGCGATAAACTTGATCAGGTCGCGAACCCGACAGGAATAGCCCCACTCGTTGTCGTACCAGGACAGGACCTTGACGAGGGTGCCGTCGACAACCGACGTCGACAGGCTGTCGACGATCGACGAGAGCGGGTTGCCGTTGAAATCGGACGAGACCAGCGGCTCCTCACAATAGCCGAGAATCCCCTTCAACTCCCCTTCGGCGGCCTTCCGAAGGGCCGCATTCACCTCTGCGACGGTCACCACCCGCTCCGTCTCTGCCACAAGATCGACCAGCGAGACGTTCGGCGTCGGGACGCGGATAGCAAGTCCGTGCATCTTGCCCTGCAGCGCGGGGAGGACCAGGCCCACCGCCTTGGCCGCCCCGGTGCTGGTCGGGATCTGGGAGAGGGCTGCCGCCCTTGCTCGGCGGAGATCGGAATGCGGCAGATCAAGGATCTGCTGATCATTGGTATAGGAATGGATGGTGGTGACGAGGCTGTGGCGGATTCCGAACTGCTCCATCACCACCTTGGCGATCGGCGCAAGGCAGTTGGTGGTGCAGGACGCATTGCTGATGACCGCGTGCTTCGCCGGATCATACATCGCCTCATTGACACCCAGCACGATCGTAATATCCGGGTCCTTGGCGGGGGCCGAAATGATCACCTTCTTCGCCCCGGCCTGCAGATGCTTGCTTGCACCGGCCTTATCGGTAAAGCGTCCGGTCGACTCAACGACCACCTGTATGCCAAGATCTTTCCAGGGCAGCGCTGCGGGGTCCCGCTGGGCAAAGACCTTGATCTCACGACCGTCGACGACGATCGCGCTCTCCTTCGCCTGAACCTCCACATCGAGCGCCCCATGGACCGAATCGTACTTCAACAGGTGTGCGAGGGTCTTCGCATCCGTGATGTCGTTGACCGCTACAAACTCCAGCTCGGGATCTGCCAATGCCGCCCGAAACGCGTTTCGACCGATGCGACCGAATCCGTTGATCGCAGCCTTAATCGCCATTCCTCTCCTCTCCTCCTCTCCTTCTTAAGGTGTTACAACGACGATAGTTATTCCGATGGACCCATGAAAGCGCACAAAACTCCCCCTTCAAGGCAAATCAGCCCCTTTTTATAGCGCCCCTGCGCCTAAATGTCAATCCCTTACGGGCACCTCTTGGAATTTTTTACCGGCTTCTCTCCCGCTGCTTCAGTCCATCGAGTGATCGGTCGATTCGTATGAGCGATCCGGCCGGACTCACGCCTGAATCAATAGCCACCACCACGACGCGTGGGTTGCTTGAGGCCGATGGGATGTGTAGCATCTTGACACTTGGCGTATTGTTGCGGATCGTTCTTGACGTTCTCACAGGGATCCTGTGACGCAGGCGCGGTAGTCGACTTCGTCCCTTTCGCCTGACTTTTCCCACTACCCGCAACGCGCTCAGACGTGTTGCTCTTCGAACCCTTCACAGTCGTCTCAGCCCCTAAGATCGAGGCCCCCATCACAAGCAGACTCACCAGAACGCCGGCACTGAACAGTCGTTTCATGTGGCATACCCTCCTTCCTAACATGCATACGCCGCAATGTTCGTGTGTTCGATTCAAAAGCTGAAGCGCGGATGGTGTCTTACCGGACCCTCACGGCCACACCACCTCCCCTCTCGCTGATGAGCGCCAACGTCTATCCCCACTCACGAGGTCAATTTATTGTAGTTCCAACTTTTGGCCTCTGGCAAGTCCTATCGTACGTACAAGCAGATAAAAACCGGTGTAAACGCGTATACGATCATTCGACCCGCGCAAGGGTATAGACCCCGACCTTGGCGGCGCCGGCCACAAGAAGGGTTTTGGCGCACTCGCCCGCGGTGGCGCCTGTCGTCAGGACATCGTCAATCAGCAGGAGCCTTCTGTCCTTGACGCGTTCCGGCCGCGTGACGGTAAACGCGCCCTTGACGTTATCCTCCCGTTCGCGCCGACCCCCGTTTTGGGTGTCCGTCGCTCGGACCCGGCGCAGTATCCGGCGACCAACGCGAAGGCCGAATCCGCGCCCAACCTCCCCTGCCAACAGGGCAGCCTGGTTATACCCCCGCGCGCGCTCCCGCCCGCGATGGAGCGGAACCGGAATCAGCAGGTCAAACTCATGGGGATTGAACAGGCGTCCGGCCGCCTCGACCATCAGACGACCCAGATGACGGGCCAGCGTACGACGACCGCCGTATTTGAGCAGAAGGATGGCCTCGCGCATCGTTCCGTCGGCCTGATACAACGCGGCGGCTCTCGCCATGGCGAACGGCGGCAACCGTTCTCGGCACGATCCGCACAGATGGTCAGGGCTGGCTTCGAGACTCCTGGGAGAGGCAAACGGCCTGCCGCAGCGTGGGCAGAACGGTTCGGCTACGGGTTGAATGGTTGACCAGCAGTCGCCGCAGATGAGGGATCTGCGGGCGGCATCCAGGGGTTGGTGACAGACTCGGCAGGGGGAGGGAAAGACGAGATGAAGAAAGGCCGCCAGCAGCTCCTTCAGCTCCGTTCTTCTTCCTCCTGGCAGGCAATGCAGAAGCGGGCAAAGGGCAGTGCCTCGAGCCGCTTCTCACTGATCGGCTCACTACACCGTTCACACTGGCCGTATGTCTTCTGCCGCATCTTCTCCAGGGCAGCGTCCACCTGCTTCAACTGTTGGCGCTCGGTATCGCTGATGGAGAGCAGAAACTCTTTGGTATAGGCCGTCGTCGCTTGATCGGCGATATCCTGCGTACCATCACTGCCGCCCTCGAGATTATTTGCGCGCTTCTCTCGTACGGTATTAATCAACGCCCGTCGCTTCTCTAATAGCTTTTCCTTCAACCGTTCCAGAACTGCTGCTCGCAACGGCATCCCCATCACCTCCCACCCCAGTGATAAGAAAGGCGCTACACTATCAGCCGTCAATCTCAGATCGGCTTCATGCAGCGCTGTAGGTCTTCGACCCATCGCAGCGTTCATGCAAAAGCTGAGAGCTGACTGCTGATGACTGAACGCTGATAAAAAAGAAGCGGGGCTCACCCATCCTCCGCTTCACAGGTCTCCGTCTCGTTGGAATCGTGTACCGTCGCGGGAGCGACCATACGCCTTACACTAACTCCCGCTTCGGCGCATCGGCCCACAACCCCTCGAGATCATAGTACAGCCGCATCTCTTCGTCGAAAATATGGATGATTACATCGCTGTAGTCAAGAAGAATCCAACGGGCTTCCAGGTCGCCCTCCCGATGGGACATTCGAACGTGAGCTTCCCGAAGCCGCTCCTCGATCCGTTCGGCAACGGCCCGGACCTGACGGACCGAGGGGACGCCGACGATGAGAAAATGGTCGGTAAAGGAACAGAGACCTCGAAGGTCAAGGTGTACCAGAGAGGTCGGTTTGACGTCGGACGCCGCCGTAACGGCCAACTGCAGCAGGGCGTCGGCATCGATCATTCCGCGCGTGTCCGTCAACATGGCGGGTTGTTCGGGTGTACTCATATCGAAACCTCGCGTCGGCCTATGCGCCTTTTCGTCCGGGTTGATACAGACGATTCTTTCCGATGTAGGCAGCAACCGTGTCGGGCACCAGATGTCGGATGCTCCTCCCCTCCTTCACAAGCTGCCGGATCTCGCTGGAGGAGATATCCAACGACACCACCTCAACCAACAGGACCAGACGGGGTTCACCGTGTCCCGCGACGGTCTCTCGCGTAATCTCGGAGACCTTCATGTACTTGAATCGCGGGTTACCCAGCAGTTGCCACTGCCCGGGCGTCATGGCGCGCTCGACCTCGTCCAGCCGCCAGCCTGGACGAGCGGTCACGATGACCTGCGCCAGCGACAACAGCTCCCGCGCCTCTTTCCATGTGGTGATATCGAGAAACGCGTCGACCCCCATGATGAAGTAGATCGCGGTCTCATCGCCGTACAGCTTGCGGAACTCCCGGAGCGTCTCGACCGAGTAGGATCGTCCGGGGCGGCTCAACTCAATCGGCGAGACGCTGAAGTAGGGCGTATAGACGGTGGCCAGCGAGACCATCTCGTATCGGTGCAGGGCCGAGGCCTCGAACTCCTCTTCCTTGTGGGGAGGCCTGGCAGCCGGGACAAAGATGATCTTGTCCAGCTCGAAGGCCCAGTAGATCTCCTCGGCGGCCCGCAGGTGACCGAGATGGATCGGATCGAACGTCCCCCCCATGACACCGATATGCATCACCAATACCATGCAGGCGTGAGGCGTGAGGCGTGAGGCGTGAGGGTCTGCGCTGCGTACATCATTTGGTTGAATCCCGCACCTGGCCGTCGCCGAAGACAATAAACTTCTCGCAGGTCAATCCGGTCAGGCCGACCGGCCCACGGGCGTGGAGTTTCTGGGTACTGATGCCCATCTCCGCTCCCATTCCGAATTCGCCGCCGTCTGTAAAGCGGGTGGAGGCGTTGACGAATACGGCCCCGGCATCCACCTCGCGCAGGAAACGCATGGCCCGGCCGTGGTCTGCGGTCACGATCGCCTCGGCCAGACCGGAGCCGTGCGTAGCAATGTGCGCGACCGCCTCCTCGAACGAACCGACGACCTTGACGGACAGAATCAGGTCAAGATACTCGGTATCCCAGTCCGCCTCGACAGCAGCCCCGATACCCTGGACGAAGGCCTGTGTTCGGGGGCAGCCCCGGACCTCAACCCCCACCTCCTGCAGCCGCCCGATGATCCGCGGCAAGAAGGCGCCGGCTACCCGCTCATGGACCAGCAGGCTCTCCATCGCGTTGCAGACGCCCGGTCGCTCGACCTTGGCGTTGAAGGCGATCGCCTCGGCCATCACCAGATCGGCCCCCTCGTCGATGTAGGTGTGACAGAGCCCTTTGTCGTGGGCCAGGATCGGAATCGCCGAGGTCCGCTGTACCGTCCGGATCAACTCCTCGCCTCCTCGGGGAATAATCAGGTCGACAAGTCCCGCGAGTTGGAGCAGATGGCTGACCGCCTCCCGATCAATCGAATCGATGAACGCGACACAACCCTTGGGAAGGCCGTGTGCCGCCGCGGCATCAGCCAGCAGATTGCTGATCACCCGGTTGCTGCGGATGGCCTCCCGACCCCCCTTCAGCATGACCGCATTGCCCGATTTCAGGCAAAGAGCCGCCGCATCGGCGGTTACCCCCGGCCTCGCCTCGTAGATCACGCCGATCACGCCGAGCGGTACCCGCATCCGGCCTACCAGCAGACCGTTGGGACGACGCCACATCCCGGTAATCTCTCCGACAGGATCGGGAAGCGCCGCCACCTGTCGCACGCCCGCCGCCATCTTCTCAATCCGTCTTTCGTCAAGCGCCAGCCGGTCCAGTAACGCAGACGGATGACGAGCCGACCGGGCCTCTGCCAGGTCGATGGCGTTTGCCGCGAGGATCGTGTCTCGACCATCCCACAACGAATCGGCCATGGCCCCCAGCGCCCGATTCTTCACTTCGGGCACCGCCATGGCAAGCTCTCGAACCGCAAGCCGGGCGGCCTCTGCAAGCCCCCGCACCATCTGTGCCGTCACGTTTTCCCTCACCGTCGAAGCCTGCGGTATTCAGTGTTAAGTGCGAAGTGTTAAGTGTTCAGTGATAAGTGTGAAGTGTTAAGCGTTAGATCTCTGGCCACTCACTCAACACTTACCACTAGCCACTGCTCTTACTCGAGTATCACCAGGTTGTCCCGATGTACCACTTCATCGAACGGCTTCACGCCAAGCGCGTCCTCGATCCGGTCGCTCCTGATGCCCTTGATTCGACGCGCCTGTTCGGCATCATAGTTCGTCACGCCCCTCGCGAATTCCACGCCGTCGGTATCGCAGAGACTGACCACGTCGCCCCCTTCGAAGTCGCCGTCGACCGAGATGATTCCGGAGGGGAGCAGGCTTTTGCCGTTACGGATAAGCGCTTCCCTGGCCCCGGCATCCACCGTGATCCGTCCGCGATGTATTGTCGCAAATGCAAGCCAGCGCTTTCGGCTCCGCATCCTGGACGCAGACGCATGAAAGACGGTGCCGACCGCCTCGCCGCAGATGATCCGTTCCAGGTTTCCCTCCACCAGACCGTTGGCAATAATGGTGGGAACGCCGACAGCCGCGGCCGCGCGCGCCGCTTTCACCTTGGCGGCCATCCCGCCCGTACCAAGCCCGGTTCCCGACTCGTCGGCCCAGAAGTGGAGCCCCGTGGATCGTCGAGGGACCTCGTGGACGAGTTGGGCGTGAGGATCCTTCCTCGGATCGGCCGTGTACAGTCCGTCCAGATCGGTCAGAATGATCAACAGGTCCGCGCCAAGCAGCGTCGCCACCAACGCCGACAGCCGGTCATTGTCCCCGAACTTGATCTCTTCTACGGCCACTGTGTCGTTTTCGTTGATGATCGGAAGGACCCCCAGGTGCAGCAGCGTAAACAGTGTATTGCGCGCATTGAGGTACCGGTGCCGAGACCGAAAATCATCCTGGGTGAGAAGGAGTTGCCCTAGTTTCTGACCATGCGGCGCAAACGCCTCCTCATAACAACGCATCAGCAGGCTCTGACCGACTGCGGCAGCCGCCTGTTTCAACGGGATACTCCCCGGCCGCTCGGTCAGACCAAGCCGATCCATCCCGGCCAGTATGGCGCCGGAGGAGACCAGGACCACCTGGTGTCCCCCTTTCTGGAGCCAGACCAGTTCCTGACAGATCCGCTGCAGCGTCGGCCGGTGCAGGGCGATGTCGCCCTTCGAGAGGACGGCCGAGCCTACCTTCACCACCAGCCGCTTGACCTCTCGCATGACGCGTCGAGCGTCAGTTGATGATTCTGTTCCTCGACTCATAGGATGTTCAACGGCCTTGTCGTATCATCTTTCGAGTGCCGAATTGCGAGTTCTGGATGTCCAGCTTCACGCTGGTCACCTGCCACTCGCCACTTGTCACTGCCCTTGAGCTGATCCGCCAGGAACTGAATAAATGGTTGTACCCCCTCACCCGTCATGGCCGAAAGCGGAAACAGCGGAAGACCCCGCTCTGCGCACAGTGCATGCAGCACAGCGAGGTGGCGATTGTGGGGAAGATCGATTTTGTTGGCAGCAATGATACGAGGGCGCTTCAGTAGTTCGGGATCGAACGCGCGCATCTCTTCTTCAACAACGGCCAGCGCGTGCCGAGGATCGTCCGCCGCATCGGAAACATCAATGAGATGCGCCAGGACGCAGGTACGTTCAATATGACGCAGGAACCGGATCCCGAGACCCGCGCCGGACGACGCGCCTTCGATCAGACCGGGGATATCGGCCACCACGAAGGCGCCAATGGGATCGATCTCGACAGTTCCAAGGTGCGGGGTCAGTGTCGTGAAAGGGTAGTCGGCGACCCTTGAATGGGCAGCCGAGATGCAGCACAACAGGGCCGATTTGCCGGCATTGGGGAGACCGATCAGGCCGACGTCAGCCAGCAGTTTTAAGGTAAGATGGAGCCGCCGTCGCTGTCCGGGTTGTCCGGGCTGGGCGTACCGGGGGGCTTGCCGCACCGAGGTGGCAAAGCGGGCATTGCCGCGACCGCCCTTTCCGCCTCCGGCAACCAACACCCGTTGTTCGTCTTCAACCAAATCGCCCAGCAGCTCTCCGGTCTCGTCATCGACGACTACCGTGCCAAGCGGGACCGCAATGATCAGGTCTGCGCCCCGTCGGCCATGCATAGTCTTTCCGCGTCCATGCACGCCCCCCTGGGCCCGGTAATGCCGGTGATACGTCTGGTCGTTCAGAGTCCGATATGAACGGCTGGCGACAACGTAGATGCTCCCGCCGTCGCCGCCGTCGCCGCCGTCGGGTCCGCCTCGAGGGACATGCGCCTCGCGCCGGAAACTGACACAACCCCGGCCGCCGTCGCCTGCCTCAACCTGTATACGGGCCTCATCGACGAACATCACGATATCAGGGTTTAAGGTTTAAGGTCTAGGGTTTAGGGTGCAAGCGGCATCACACCCTCTCTACCCTATCCCCTATACCCTCTCCGTTAACCACCGATGACGCTGAGGAAACGGCCTTGCCCCCCGCGGTGCTCCACCGTGACGACACCGGGCACCTTGGCAAACAGCGTATCGTCTGAGCCGATCCCGACATTCTTGCCCGGCTTGAAGCGGGTCCCACGCTGGCGGATCAGGATACTCCCCGCCGAAACCACCTGCCCCGCCGCAGCCTTCATGCCCAGCCGCTGGCCTGCGCTATCCCGGCCGTTCCGGGAGCTTCCCATTCCTTTTTTATGTGCCATTCTTCACCTCCAAATACAGGATACAGGGGATGGGGGCTAGGGGTTAGCAAAGGCTTCTTCTTTGCCCCAGCCCCCAACCCCTAACCCCTAATTTCTGTGACTCGTAACGTCGTCTGCGCCTGGCGGTGGCCCTGCGTCCGTCGATAGCGCTTTCGCCGTTTGAACTTGAAGATCGTCACCTTGGGCCCACGTCCCTGCCGGACGATCTCACTCACCACCGCAGCGCCCTGTACGTAAGGGGTACCGATCTTCACCTGGTCGCCATCGGCCACCATCAGGACGTTCGGCAGCTCGACCTGCGTCCCGGCCTCACCCTCAATCTTTTCGAGAGTGACCAGCGCGCCAGGACTAACACGGCGCTGCTTGCCTCCAGACTCGATAATTGCGTACACGATCTACTCCTCCTCACTCGACACCCTTAAACAGGGACGGGAGGCCGCCGGCCTCCCTCGCTTAGCTGGGGACACTTTTCCGTAAATTATTATAAACGGCCTGCGCCCCTTCTGTCAAGCAGAAGCGCCCGTTGCCCGGGCGGTCTTCCACTGTCGGGCAATCTCCAGGATTTCCCGGGCGTGATTCAGTGGGGTATCCGAGCGCTCCTGGGCGCCGAGCATCCGGGCAATCTCGCGAATCCGGTCTTCACCCTTCAGCATCCGAACGGTGATATCGGTCCGAGCGCCCCCGACACGCTTGACAATAGCAAAATGACGGTCCGCCAAGGCTGCGATCTGTGGTAGATGCGTGATTGAGAGGACCTGCCGCTCTTTTGCAATCGCCCAAAGCTTCTGACCTACCACCGCAGCCATACTGCCGCCGATCCCCACGTCCACCTCGTCAAAGACCAGTGTTGAAATTCGATCGGACACCGCAAGGATCGCTTTAACAGCCAGCATCACGCGAGACAGCTCGCCGCCGGAGGCGATGCGGCCCAGCGGCTTCAGCTCTTCACCCGGATTCGGGGCGATCAGGAATTCCACGTCGTCAGCTCCATGGGCCTCCATACCGGAATCTCCGGACTCGCCATGGGATGTGACTCGAACGGCAAATGCCGCCTTCTCCATCTTCAGAGCTTGTAGCTCCTCCTGGATCGCTGCGGCCAGCCGCACGGCCGCCGCCTTGCGGCGCGTGGTCAGGTCAGCCGCCCGCTGCGTGATCGTCTCTTCCAGTGCCGACAGTTCCTGCTCAACCTGCCGGCTGCGCTCCTCTGAACCCGTCAGGCGTTCCAACTCCGCTTCGGCTGAGGTCGCATATGCGACGATCTCGGCGATCGAGCCGCCGTATTTCCGCTTCAGTTTACCGATCTCGTGCAGGCGTCCCTCCACCTGTTCCAGACGCTCCGGGTCGAATGCGACGCCCTCCCGATAGTCTCTGAGCTGGGCCGCCGCATCCTCAACCGATGCGATGGCGGCCTCACAGGCATCGATCACCCCTTGCAGCCTGGGATCGATGCGCTGCGCATCCTTCAATTTCGAAATAACCGCGGCCAGGCGCCCCGCCACCGATCCCTGCTCGCCATACAGACCCTCGTATCCCAGATGCGCCGCCGCGTGCAGCCGTTCGGCGTGCGTGAGGATCGTCCGCTCCTGGATCAGATCCTCTTCCTCCCCCTCGGTAAGTCGCGCGGCCGCGATCTCTGTTTGCTGATACTGGAGCTGATCAAGGCGTTGCGCCTTCTCCCGCTCACCCGCGCGCAGCGCCGCCAACTCCACCCTCATGGTCTGCTGCCTGCCGTAGAGTTCACGGAAGGCCGCCACATCATCCGTCAGACCGGCATAGGCATCGAGGAGCAGCCGCTGGCGGGAAGGCTGGGTCAGCGCGATCCCCTGATGCTGGCCATGGACGTCGACCAGCAGTTCGCCAAGATTTCGGAGCGACGCCGACGACGACAGTCGGCCGTTCAGGTAGGCCTTGCTCTTCCCCCCCCGCAGCAGGACGCGTCGGATGAGCAGGCACTCGTCCGACGAATGCTCGATGCCGCTGTCGGCGAGCAGTCCATACGCCTCCTCGTCGCAGTCATCGAATGCGGCTTCTACTATCGTCCCGTCGGCCCCTGTGCGGATCTGCTCTGCCTCGCCCCTCATCCCCAGCGCCAGCCCCAAGGCGTCAATGATAATCGACTTTCCTGCGCCGGTCTCGCCGGTCAGGACATTCAAGCCCGGGCCGAACTCTACCCGGAGGTCGTCGATCAGGGCGAAATTCGTAATGTGGAGCTCACGAAGCACGGTCTACCGTTCGCCCCAATGCAGCTTGGCACGAAGGATCTGAAAGTAGTCTTTTCCGGGCGCCTTGAGCAGCGTGATGGTGTGATCCGAACGCATAACCTTGATCACGTCGCGATGGCGAAGGGTAAACCCGACCTGACCGTCCATGGTCAGACAGGTATTCTCGTCCGTCGAGTTCTGGACGATCTCGATCTTCGCGGTATCCGGGATCACGATGGGACGGAGGGTCAGGGTATGAGGACAGATGGGGGCCATGACGAGCGCACGAAGGGTCGGGTAGACGATCGGTCCGCCGGCCGCCAGACAGTAGGCGGTCGAACCGGTCGGGGTGGAGAGGATGAGGCCGTCGGCGCGGAAGGTGGTGACATATTGTCCGTCGATGTAGGTTTCCAATTCGATCATGCGGGCCAGCACACCCTTATTGATGACGGCGTCATTCAGCGCAACATACTCGGCGATCCGCTCCCCCTGCCGATAGACTGTTGCGGTCAACAGGATCCGCTGGGTCACCTCATAGGTTCCCTGTAACACGGCCTCCAGGGTGGAGTAGATCTCCTCCAGCGTCACCTCGGTCAAGAACCCAAGGCCGCCCAGGTTGACGCCCAGGATCGGCACGTCACGCGTCCCGACCAGCCGCGCCACCGACAGAAAGGTTCCATCGCCTCCCAGGACCAGCAGGAGATCGACCAGCCGGGGCAGATCAGGCTTCGGCTGAGCGCCGCCGATTCCGGCCAGTTTCGCGGTCTCTTCATCCGGAACGGCCTCCACACCCCTGGCCGCTAGCCACGGCAACAACTCCTGAAGAATGGTCCTGGCCTCCGGCTTGTGGAGCTTGGCGATGATGCCGATCCGTTTCATCGGTCTCCCCTTCGATTAAACTCAGGACAGGCCCCTACGGTCTGTGAAGAATCTGACCCAAGGGCCTGTTCGGCGGCTTCTTCCGGCGTCAGACCTCCTCCGAGCCCGCTCGATGCGCCCCCCTCACCCTTGCCCTCTCCCCCAAATGGGGGCGAGGGGTTAATAATGAAGAACTCCTCTCCCCGGGTACCCTCTGGGTGCGGAGAAGATGGAGGTGAGGGGGCTCGGACTGGCATCTCCATGGGTACACCACTGGCGCATGAGGTCTTGCGCAAATAAATGAAAAACTCGCGGTTGCCTTTAGGGCCCAGCAGACAGGAGGGGGCGGCGCCACAAATCCGCAACCCCAATTCAACGGCTCGCCGACCGACCTTCGTGATCACCAGCCGATGTGCCTGCCGATCACGAACCACGCCCCCTTTGCCGACGTGCCCCTTCCCGACCTCGAACTGCGGTTTGATCAGCGCCAGGATGTCACCGGAATCGGTTAGCAGCGATGGGAGAATCGGGAGGATTGAGGTCAAAGAGATAAATGACAGATCTACGGTGGCAAGGTCCGGCCGATCCGGGAAATCGGTCGGCAGCAGCGTGAGGGCGTGGGTCCGTTCCATGACAGTGACTCGCGGATCGGCTCTGAGTTTGACATCGAGCTGCCCGCGCCCCACATCAACGGCGTAGACGTGAGCCGCGCCATGTTGAAGCAGACAGTCGGTAAACCCGCCGGTTGACGCGCCGAGATCAAGACAGACACGCCCGGTGACGGGTACGGCGAACCGCTCCAGCGCACCGCGCAGCTTGACACCCCCGCGTCCGACATAGGGGTGCTCCGGAACCATCAGGTCGATCTGCGCGTCGGAGGCTACCATCGTCCCAGCCTTGTCTGCCGGTTGGCCGTTCACCAGGACCACCCCAGCCAGGATCAGCGCCTTGGCCCGTTCGCGGCTCGCAACCAGTCCTTGCATCTGCATCGCGAGATCCAGTCGAATCCGACCGATCTTTTTTACGATCGGGCCGTCGGCATCCGAGGGCAGGCGCCGGCTTAACGCGGCCATCCGTCATCACCTCTGCCGCATCACGACAAAATCGGCAATGGCGCCGAGTACCATCCCGCGGTCGCCGAAGAGGGCAAGGCTCTCTTTCGCCTCCGACACCAGGCGATGGGCCCATCGCCGCGACTCCTCGATCCCAAGCAGGGCCGGAAAGGTGGCCTTGTTCTTTCGGAGATCGCTTCCGGCCTGCTTCCCCAGGGCCTCCAGGCTTCCCTCCAGATCCAGGATGTCGTCTACGATCTGAAAGGCCAGTCCGATCCGCTCGCCGTATCGGGTCAGGGCGTCCAGTTGATCCGGCCCGGCTGACCCGAGAATGCCGCCGACCCGGAGGCAACCGCGGATCAGGGCGCCGGTCTTGTGCGTATGCAGATACTGCAGCGTCGCTAAATCGACCTCCCGGTCCTCATTCAGCATATCGACAACCTGACCGCCGACCATCCCCTTGGTGCCGGCGGCCTGGGCAATCTCGTGGATCACCCTGAGGCAGGCCTCCGAATCAACACCCGATGCGCCACCGGCGAACCCATACGCATGCGCGTCCGCACTTCGCACCCCCTCCCTAACCCTCCCCCCTCGGAGGGGGAGGGGGCGGGTGGAGGGGACGCTGGGATCCTCGTGAACCGACGCCGGTGCCGTCGACAAGAGAATGAACGCCTGCGTCAGCAGCGCATCCCCGGCCAGGATAGCCATCGCCTCGCCGTACACCTTGTGACAGGTCGGACGCCCGCGGCGAAAATCGTCATCGTCCATGGCGGGCAGATCGTCGTGAATCAGGGAATAGGTATGAATCATCTCGATGGCGGCCGCTGCGCCCAGTGCCTGTTCCCCCTGTCCGCCCGCCGCTTCCGCTGCCGCCAGAATCAGGATCGGTCGCAGCCGTTTGCCCCCGGCAAAGACGCTGTAACGGACTGCTTCGTGGATCTCCTTCGGAGGATCGCCCGCCCCCGGCAGATACCGATCCAGCGCCTCGTCGACGAGGAGTCGTCGCGCCTCTAAATACTGTTCCAATTCATCCGGGGTCACAATCGCTTCCTCACAGATCCTCCTCGTCCTCTTCCTCCCCTTCGATGGGGCTCAGTATTGGAAACGGCCGCTCTTCCGGTCCGCCGGAGGCCGACTCGACGCTGCGCGTCAAGATATTAACCCGCCGTTCGGCCTCGCTTAACCGCGCAGAGCACAGCTTGGTCAACCGCACCCCCTCCTCAAACACCGAGAGGGCCTCTTCAAGCGGCAGGTCGCCGCGTTCGAGGCGCGAGACAACCGCCTCGAGCTGCTTGAGCGCCTCTTCGAATGGAATCTCGTCCACCATATTCGTTCCACCAATACGTCAGGATGTGGGGGTGTGGGGTGTGGGGGCCAGAACCTCGCGGACATTGCACCGTAACCGACCATGGTGCAGACGTACCTCAACAAGGTCGCCCGCACCGACCGCCGAACTATCCTTCACAATCGCCCGGTCGGGCAGACGAAGACAGATACTGTAGCCTCGACTCAGGATGGCCAACGGGCTCAGCGAGTCGAGCTTGCCGGCAGCAGCCTTCAGTTCACCCTGACGCATCGTCAACCGCCGATCGGTCCAGCCGATAAGACCCTTCATCAGCTCCGTCAGGCGGCGTCGCTGCATCCGGACCCGCTCAACCGGATTGAGCAGCCGGAGATGCCGGTCCAGCCCGTTCATCCGTACCCTCAGCCCGTGCAGCCTCGACCGGATGACGCCGGTCATCCGTGCGTGCAGATCGTCAAGCCGCTGCGCGAGCTCGTCCCGCTTGGCAATGACCAACTCGGCGGCGGCCGACGGCGTAGGCGCCCGGAGGTCGGCCACGAAATCGGCGATGGTATAATCGACCTCATGGCCGACGGCTGAGATAACCGGAACCGTGGAGGCCGCGATCGCCCTCGCCACCGCCTCCTCATTGAAGGCCTGCAGATCCTCGATGGAGCCGCCCCCTCTGGCGAGGATCAGGACGTCCAGTCCGCCGCGTCGATTCAACTCGTCAAGCGCCTCGACAATCTGAAGCGCTGCCTGATCGCCCTGGACCGCCACCGGATAGATCAGGACGTCGACGCCGGCGAACCTCCGCTGCAACACATGGAGGATATCGCGAATGGCGGCCCCGGTCGGCGAGGTGACGACCCCGATCCGTCCGGGCAACATGGGAATCGGCCGTTTCCGCGCGTCGTCAAACAGCCCCTCAACCCGCAGCCTCTCCTTGAGCTGTTCAAAGGCCAGTTGCAGCGCCCCCAGGCCCTTCGGCTCCATATACTCCGCGACAATCTGATAGTCACCGCGACGCTCATAGACACCGATTGCGCCGTACACCAGAACCGACAGCCCATCCTTCGGCTGAAACTTGAGTTGCCGATTCTGCATCCGGAACATCACTCCCCGGATCTGGCCTCGCTCATCCTTCAGGCTGAAGTACATGTGTCCGGACGAGTGCTGGTGAAAATTGGATAGCTCCCCCTCGACCCAGATCCCGGAGAACGAGTCCTCAAGGATGGCGCGAATCTCGGCGGTCAGATCGCTGACGGTGTAGATTCTTGGCGGCTGCAGGACGGCCATGCGGCTCTCTTAACATACGCCCATCCGGTTGTCAAACGCTTTCCCCGCAGCAAATAGCCCACACCCCGACAATTCCGTAGGGGCGCAATTTATTGCGCCCACCACCCGGCGCGGGCGCGATCGCATACGTCCAGCAATCCGCCCCATCCATAGGGCGTGATGAATCACGCCCCTACATTGGGCGCGCCAGCCGTGCATGGGGTATCGTTGGGAAATCGTCGATTCGGGATTGACAGAAGCCTCATGAAGCAGTATGTGTTGGATGGCTAATCGGTAGGAATTAATGGAGGTTCACAATGGCATCCAAGACAAAGATCACCGTGAGTCTCGATGAAGGTTTACTCAAGGAACTGGAGGGGATCAGCCGGCAGAGTCGAACGCCCCGAAGTCGACTCATTGAGGAAGCACTTCGGTTCTGGCAACGCAGCCGCCTGGAACAAGAGCTTAAGGAAGGCTACCAGCATATGGCAGCAGAAGATCGCGCCGCCGCTGAGCAGAATCTCACGGCCGGCCGGGAGACTATGCAATGACCCTGCCATCTCCTCGACGCGGAGAAGTGTGGATGGTAAACTTCAACCCCGGACGCGGAAGCGAACAGCTCGGAATACGCCCCGCTCTCATCATCCAGAATGATGTGGGGAATCAATATGCCTCCACAACGATCGTGGCGGCAATAACGTCAAGTATCAAGATCTACCCCGTTACCGTTCTCTTGAAAAAGGGGGAGGCTGGGCTGAAGCAAGCGTCGATGATCAATCTGGCGCAGATCCTCACCATCGACAAATCCCGCCTTCAACGACGGCTTGGCGCTCTCCGGCCGGAGACGGTAACGCGGGTCAACGCCGCCGTCCGGATCAGTCTTGACGTACCGTAGCCTGTCGAAAGGTCGTTACATCGATCGTGTTTCCGTCAGTGGTCACGGTGATGGCACCGTCGAGATCGGTCCTGTACAGACGAGTGCCGCTCGTACGGTACCGGTCTAACGTCTCTTGATGCGGATGCCGGAAGCGGTTCCGGTAGCCGGCGGAGACGACTGCAACCTTCGGATGGACCCGGGCGAGAAACGGCTCGCTACTGCTGGTTCTGCCGCCATGGTGCGGCACCTTCAGCACCTGCGCCTCCAGATCCGCTTCCCGTTGAACCAGCAGCCGTTCCGCCTCCTGTTCGATGTCACCGGGCAATAAGAACGTCACGGTACCGTATTTCACCGCCAGGACCAGCGAGTTGCTGTTGACATCGGAGAAACGGCCGCGGGGAGAACCGTCGACCATCGGATACGGCGGGTGCAGGACCGCGATCTGCACCGGCGCAAACTCGGAGGTCCGATACCCATCGTGCAGGATCTTGTGGGGAATCCGCTTATCGCGCAGCACCTCTTCGAACCACAGATAGGTCGGTATGGCAGTCCGCTGGCCGCTGTCCCAGACCTGGCCGACCGTGAACCGACGGAGGACACCCTGCAGGCCGTTCAGGTGATCCGGATGCGGATGCGACAGCACCACGACATCCAGGTGGCCGATCCAGCGTGAACGCAGGAACGGCACGACCACCTGCTCCCCGATATCAAACCGATCATCGAACAGACCGCCACCGTCGATCAGGATGGTTCGCCGTCCGGGGAGCTCCAGAACAATGCCGTCACCTTGTCCGACGTCGAGCACAGTCATCCGCAATTGGCCGCTCTGAAAGATAGGCAGCAGGCGAACAGCAACCAGGATGACACAGGCCAGGGCGGCCGCGCACGCGGTCCATCGAAGCCAACGGCGTTCCTCCGCCGCGATGAGCGCTCCCAAGGTCACGTAGTAACAGATGGTCATTGGGATAGATGGAGGAAACACCTGAACCGACGCAAACGGCAGTCGAGCGAACCATTGGGCAAGGTACACCAGCAGATCAATCAGCCATCCCGTGAGTGCCGCAAACCATCCGAGAGCATGGGGAATGACGGTAGCCGAGACGGCAAACAGCATCCCGACCCCCGTCAACAGGCCGCTCAAGGGCACAATCGGGAGATTCGCCACGATCCCGATCGGTGAGAGTCGATGGAAGGTCGAGGCGAGGATCGGGGCGGTTCCGAGGAACGCGGCAATGGACAGCCATACGGATGTCGCAATCCATCGCGACGGTACCGGCAGCGAAGCCGACGGTAGCCGGTCGACCGCCACCAGGATTGCCCCGGTGGCAACGAAGGTCAGTTGAAATCCGACGTCGAACAGATACAGCGGCTGCCAGAGCAGGAGTCCGAGGGCTGAGAGTGCGAGGGTATTGAGCGAATCGGCCTCACGATCAAGGACCAGTGCCAGGAGGTACACATCGGCCATAACCGCCGCCCTGACTACCGACGCGCTCCCGCCGGCGAGGACCGCATAAAAGGTGATGAGCCCCATCGACAGCAACGCACTCAGGCGCAGCGGAATACGGACAGCCTTCAACAGCACAAACAGCACGGCGGCGAGCAGGCTGACATTCAGGCCGGAAATGGCCAGGATATGATACGTGCCGGACCCTACAAACGCCTCGTGGATCTGTTTCGGAATGCCGGATCGTTCGCCGAGTGTCATGGCGATCAGTAAGGATGCCTGCTCGGGTGGCAACAGCCCCTTCACCGCATCAATCAGCCGGGTGCGGAGCGCATAGGCGAGGGTCAGCGGCCCGCTCCCCTCGTCTGTTCCGCGGCGTTCGATGGGTGCGGCATCGCCCGCCCACCCTTCAAGGGTTACGCCCCGGCTTGTCAGGTAGAGCGGATGGTCGAACCCGCCCGGATTGAGGTAGCCGCGCGGGCGGCGAAGCTTGAACGGCCCGCGAATCCGTTCACCATAGGCAGACTCGACCTCGGCGCCAAGAAGGGTGACACGCGCCCGCCCCACAACCTCAATCGGTCGCCCCTCCAGCCATACGGTTCGCAGGTCGAGCAGAAACCGAGTCCGCCTGCCTTCGTCCTCGAGGCCTCCGGTTGCGACGGCCGCCGCATCGTTTGACGAGGCCACCACCCCTTCGATCAGCAGCGGCCGTTCCAGAACCTCTTCAGGCAAACGATCAATATGATGCGGGGGAAGGAGGTAGGGCTCGACTCCGAGGCGGCCGGCGCCGAGGGACAAGAACAGGAGCACAAGCGATGCGACGGCCGTATAACGTCGCTGAGAGACGGCGCCCAGCAGGGTAACACCTGCCGCAGCCAGGCCGGCGAGAAACCAGACGATCACCGGAAGCTGCACGAGGCGCGCAGCCACGATACCCAGGAGAAACGCGACGGCCGGCGGCACAAGCGGGCGACGCATGGCCTACCGGGGAGCCGTAACGACCCAGGTATTGAGCCTGAAGGCTGAAGCCTGAAGGCTGTCAATCATCACGCAGTATTTGTCCCTACAAATCTTCAGCCTTCGGTCTATCCACCTGACTATTGCGGGAGAGCCGGTGGATTTATTTGCCGCCCCTCAGAAAGAGGACCCACATCACATCAACCATGGCATGGACCGTGGCCGATGCCATTACGGAATTGGTCTTCAAGAACACAAACCCATAGCCCAGACCGGCAATCGTCGCAACCCCGGCGTACGGCCAGTTCGGAACGTCCATCCCCAATGCCCGTTTGTTCACGTGCGCGAGCCCGAAGATGACCGACGCCACAATGAGCGCACCGACCGGTTGCAGACGCTGCCGAAGCAGATTTTGAATCGCATCACGAAACAGGATCTCTTCGATGACCCCGATGCTGAAAAAGATCATTGGAACCGCGACGATGACCGCCACCGGTATCGCGACCGTCAGAGGCGCGCCGAGCGGATTCGCCCTCACTATCTTGGCGATCCCCACGGTGGTGAGCCCGGTAGCAAGCGTCAGCGTTAACAGTGTGACCCCCAAGGCTCCGAAGGTGGCCGCCGTCGGATACAGGTCGGCCTTCTTCAGCGAAAGGTCGCACTTCAGATCGAATCGTCTCCACCCTGAAAGGACAATCAACGCATAAATGATGCCGGCGTACACGCCCAACGGCAGCGCGGAGGGCCGGGCACTACCGAACTGGACGCGAAGCCAGTTGATATTGACGATCTTCAACTCAATCAGCAACCAGATCCACAACACAACGGCAAAATTGATGATCAGATCCGTACCGGTGCACCCTTCATCCGATTTGGGTCCGGTCAGGGCAAGCAGCAACGTCGGCATACCGAAATAGACCGCCAGGCGCACGAAGGGATCGAGGCCCCACTGATCGACCGCGACAGCCATGATGCTGTAATACGCGAGCAGCAGAGATGGGAGGCACCAGATGCGGAGCGGCCTGTCCGTAAGCCACGCGCCGACGCGTATTCGAATCGATTTTTTCATCATCGCGACAAATGTTACCGCCAGCAAGACAATGCCGATGATGATTACCGCGATCCCCATTCGCTACCCTCCAATATCACAGTGATGTCTTGTACGTGCAGTTATAATAACCCCGGTCAGGCCGCATCACGCGAATTATATTTACTTGGCCGGCTCTCTTCACTACAATTTGTAAGATGCAACCGCCGCACCGCATGCCGCGCACGCCGCACTCCACCCCTGGTTTCGATGGGACAGCCGGGTTCACCGGACGGTTGCGCCCCTTCTGCCTCATCGACCGGCACCTGTTGCGGGAGATGGTCGTCTCTTTCATGCTTGGGCTGGCAACCTTTACCTTTGTCCTGTTGATGGATCAGATGATGCGCCTCATGGATCTGATCATCAATAAAGGGGCGCCCGTTGGCGTTGTCCTTCGTCTCGTCCTCTACGTCCTCCCATTTTCCCTGACGGTCACGGTCCCGATGTCGGTGTTGTTGGCTGTCTTGGCCACCTATGGACGCCTCTCGTCAGAAGGGGAGACGATTGTCCTCAAAACCAGCGGCCTCAGTTTATACCGCCTGATGGCGCCCGGGGTTCTCTTCGGTGTCGCGGCGACACTGGCTACGCTGTGGATCAGCACGCTGGTGCAGCCGAGCAGCACACGGGCCTTCAAAACGTTGACGCATCAGCTTTCCCATACGCACATACTTACGGCGCTGGAGGAGGGGATCTTCAATACCGGGTACCCGGGACTGGCCATCTATGTCGATCGCTCGGACAAACAGAACGGGACGTTTCACGGTATCCTGGTCATCGATCAGCGCAATCAGGCCGAACAGCATTTGATCATTGCGCAGGAGGGCAAATTGCTCGGCAAAAACGACGATGTAGAGGCGTCGACCGGACTGCAACTATCAAAGGGGACGCTCCAGATCGCCTCTCGCGACGATCTCTCTCGATACCGAAATCTTGATTTTGCAACCTATGATCTTCAGATCCTCAGCGGCAACTCCATCGCCGGGACGGTCGCGCGGGTCAGGCAGAGCAAGGAGCTCAACCTTTCAGAGTTGCGTACAGAAATTGCGCGGCTGACCAAGGACGGGGGAAAGGTGTGGCCGCTGCAGGTCGAACTACACAAGAAGTTTGCACTCCCGATTGCCTGCCTTATCCTCAGCCTGATCGGCGCCCCGCTCGCCATTCGCCTCAAGAAGGCCAGCCGCGGTGTCAGTCTCGCCCTGAGCGTTGCCTTCGCCGTGTTTTACTATATCCTCCTCGCGACCGGCGAAAGCCTCGGGTCACGCGGGCGAATCCAGCCCGCCATCGGCATATGGTTTCCAAACCTCACCTTGGGCGTGATCGCCGTCAGCCTGGTGTTGGCGGAGGGTCGGGAGTTGGTGCTGCCGGCCAGGCTGCAATCGATCGTAAAAACAGTTTTCAGCTTTAAGTGGTCAGTTTTTGGCAATAACCGGTGAGTTGAGCGTCGATAGCTGACGGCGAGGCGATAGCTGCCATGCGTATCCTGGATCGTTACCTTGCGAAGGAGTTTCTGACCATCTTCGTCTTCTCGCTAGCGGTTTTTCTTGCCCTCTCCGCCATTGTGGATCTGTTCGACCGTCTATCCCGTTTCCTTGACGTATCCGGGACGGTCATCATCGAATATTACCTCCACAGGCTACCCTGGTTCGGCTTCCAGGTCATGCCGATAGCGGTGCTGCTCGCCGCCCTGTTCAGTCTTGGACGAATGGCTCGAAACAATGAACTGCTCGCGATGAAGATGGGTCATCTTAGCGCCTTCCGGATCGTGGTTCCGCTCCTGGTCCTCGGTTTTGTGGTAAGCGTGACGGCTCTGATGCTTGGCGAATCGATCATCCCTCGAATGAACGAGCGTGCACTGGATGCGTATCGCGTCAAGGTCCAGAAGGTCTCCCCCTTCCAGCGGACCAAGCACAACGACATCTGGTACCGGGCCAAGGATAACCGGTTTCTGCACATCTCGCTGCTGGAGCCCGTCTCGGGTACCGTCCGAGGGCTGACCCTGTTCGAACTGACCCCGGATTTCCGACTGGCAAGACGGATCGACGCCAGGGAGGCGAGATGGCAGGACGGCCAATGGCAGCTACGAGACGGCGGAATCTCCCGGACCAGACCGGATGGACGGTTTCAGGTCGATCCGTTCACCTCCCTTACGCTGTATCTCGAAGAGAAGCCGACAGATCTCGCCCAGGTGGTACGCGAGGCCGAGGAGATGACCTCCGGGGAGCTTCGGGAGTACATCGAACGGCTGGCCAAGACCGGCGTCAACTCCATACGGTACCAGGTCGACCTGGCGGCCAAGGGCGCTGCGGCCTTTACCAATTTTGTGATGGCGCTGATCGGGATCGCCTTCGCACTGCATACCGGTAAGCGCGGCGTCATGGCCTGGACGGGCGCCTGCGTGGTGGTCGCCGTCGCGTACTCGATCCTGAATTCGTTCAGCGTCTCGTTAGGACGCGGCGACGTCCTGCCGCCGCTGGCTGCAGCCTGGCTTCCCAACCTCCTCTTTACCGCCGCCGGCCTCGGCTCCATCCTGACGACGAAGAGCTGAATAGGAAGGGCCGGGAAGGATCTCCTCCCCGGCCCTCGTCGTCTCGTCGTCGCGCTTACTCAGCGCACCAACACTGACCTCAAATACTCACCGCTCAACACTTCACACTAGTGTCACGTGTCTGAAATTCGTTGCATATTTCCAGACGTCATTCCGGCCAAGCCCGCATCGCGGGCGCGAGCCGGAATCCAGGAAATACCGGGAGTTCCGGATTCCCGCTCCCCGCTTCAAGCCTGCGGGGACAAGCTTCGCGGGAATACCGCATGCGCCGCCGGGGCGTCCAAGGGGATGACAGTGTGTTGCGAGACCATCCCGTCACTGGCTGGTCATTGCGAGCAACCAACGGGAGCGCGGCACTCTCACCGTAGTTGCCCCGAACGACTGTGAGATTGCTTCGGCTGCGCCTCGCAATGACGCGGGAGACTTTCTGGGCAATGACGATACATAGACCGCCGACCTCTTCATCGAACGTCTGACTCAGGGCACTAGTGCTCGATTAGGAAAGTTAGCGTATGAAATCCGTCATACCCGCGAAAGCGGGTATCCAGTCAAATCAATGGATTCCCGCTTAAAGACTGCGGGAATGACGCCACGGGTATTAATCCAATCAGGTACTAGTCGCTGCATCTATACACCTCACGCCTCCCGGTCGTGGTCCTTGCGCCGCTTGCGGCCGAACCAGCCCAGACCGGCCAGGCCGGAGCCGAGCAGCAGGAGCGTCGCCGGCTCAGGGACCGGGGTAGCATCGATGTTGAGATTGACACCGACGAACTCGCCGGACGTACCGACCGTGTCAAACCGAAGCGCGACCGTGTTGCCCTGTGGTATCAGAAGGTTACTGAGAGAAAACACGTCTCGACTATTCCGGTTCGTGTCAGATAGTGATGAATTGCCGATGGACGTGGCTACCCCGTTGACGAACAGGCTGAAGCCGGCGTTTCGCTCATTATGCCGTGCGAGCCACACGTCGCCGGTGATATCGATCTCTGCATTGAAGGGGCTGGTCCACATCAACCAGCTCGGCGCCCTATCGGGTAGCCCACTCCCGCTGTCCCAGGTGTGGGTGATTACATCCCCTGAAACGAAGTCAGACGTGGTATTGACGCTCTTGAACCACGACACGATGTGCCCGGACCCCGTTGCTGCCGCTGCCCATGCCGGCTGCGGTGTTGCGAATGTAGACCAGTTGTCCTGATGGGTGGTGATAGCTCCGGCCCCATCACGATAAGACCATGGGCCGTTTGGGTTACTGCTGTCACTCCAGTCGGCCGCAAGATTATATGTGACGGCCTCGGCTTTGGACAAAGGACCTGATAGAGCTGCCAACGCGACGGCGGCGGACAGCATCGACGCGACGATCGCACGTTTCCCTCGGACCATCATTGCATCTCCCCCTTCCATCCTGGGCAGTGTTAAGTGTTCAGTCCCTACCCTCAGCCTTCTCCCCTGTCTTGCGGCGCTTCCAGCCGATCCAGCCTCGGTTCTCTCACGACTGTGCTCCAAGCAAAAATCGCGCCGACAGACAATGCTAAAGAACACTATTTGCGCTATATCACATAACTATTTAATTGTAAGGGATATTTTCGCTCAATTCCCTTTAGCGCTGGACGTAGTATGGTGTGAGTGTGGGTCATTCATCTCAGGCAATCGTAAAGATGTCTGACACGCGCAGTGAGAATGAACAGGGACTACCTTATGGGATATTCAATAGAATTAGCGGGTTAGCAACGATCTGGCCGGAAATTGATCGTTGTTAAGTATGCCGACGCCTTTACGAAATACTTTACGCTTTGCCCTTCTCATTGCCGGGCGAACATACGGATAGTACGGCATTATCATCACTTTTTCAGCGTACCAAGGTTTTCCTCTTGACCGTCCACTTAGGCTATTATATCATCTTATCGATAATAAGCATTGTTGGAGGTATAATATGCGTACCCTAACCGCACACGCTTCTAAGTCTAAGGTCACCGTCACGATCAGTGCCGATGTCGTCCGCCAACTGGATGCCATCCTGAGCGCTCCCGATGCCGGCTCTCGCAGTCAACTGGTCGAAGAGGCTTTGCGCCAGTGGCTGCGTGATCACACGCGACGAGAACTCGAAGATCGGGTCGAACAGTATTACCGGTCCCTGTCCGAAGACGAGCGCACAGAAGATCGGCAATGGTCCCAAATAGCCGCGGAGTCGGCTCAGGACCTGTGGGATCAATAGCTTCGATGGCATTTCCTCGACGCGGGGAGGTCTATCTGGTCAGACTGCCAGGGCATCCGTCCGATCCGAAGGCGCGGCCCGCCCTCATTGTCTCGATGGACCCGCGCAACCGTCTCGCCAACGACGTCATTGTCGTCCCGCTCTCGACAACGCACCGTCCGGCGCCCACCCATGTGGACATCCCTGCCGGAGAGGGAGGTCTCCAAGAAACCTCCATGGCCAAGTGTGAACAGGTCACCACGCTGGATAAGGCGCTTCTCCTACGCGGTCCGTTCGCCGGCACGATCAGCCCGTCACTCATGCGGGAGATCGAACAGGCCATTCAAATCGCCATTGGCATTGTGCCGCGATAGCGGAGGATGTTCGAGATAAGAAAAGGACCAGAGAGGCGGCTCCTCCCTGGCCCTTGTTGTCTTCCAGCAACTGAACACTAAACACTCACAACTGAAAACTGTATGTAATCGCCTCCCGTTTCACGCCTAACGCCTTACCCCTCACGCCTTCCGCCTTTACGTCCCCATGTTCCACGATTCGAGGTACTGGCGCTGCTCGGGGGTGAGGGTATCGATCCGAACGTCCATCGAGGCCAGCTTCAACGCTGCGATCTGCAGATCGATCTCTTTCGGGACGCCGTAGACCCGCTTTTCAAGCTGTCCCTGCCGTTTCACCACATACTCGGCTGAGAGCGCCTGATTCGCAAAGCTCATATCCATAACGCTGGCCGGATGCCCCTCGGCCGCCGCCAGATTGATCAGACGCCCTTCGCCAAGGACGATAATCCGTCGCCCATCGGGCATCGCATACTCCTCGACGAAATCCCGGATCGGCCGCCGCTCTTTGGCGACCCGCTCCAGCGCCTCCAGATCGATCTCCACATTAAAGTGGCCGGAATTGCAGACGACAGCACCGTCCTTCATAAGCTGGAAGTGCTCCTCACGGATCACGTGCAGGTTACCGGTCAGCGTGACGAAGATGTCGCCGGTTTTGGCCGCCTCGTCAAGCGGCACCACCGAGAAGCCGTCCATCACCGCCTCCAGGGCCTTCAGCGGATCGACCTCGGTGACGACCACATTGGCGCCCATCCCGCGCGCCCGCATCGCCACACCCCTCCCGCACCAGCCGTAGCCGCAGACAACAAGGCGCCGTCCGGCCAGCAGCAGGTTGGTCGCCCGCAGGATGCCGTCGATAGTGCTCTGGCCCGTTCCATACCGGTTGTCAAAGAGGTGCTTCGTGTCGGCATCGTTGACGGCGATGATCGGGTAGGCCAGGACGCCGTCGCGCTCCATGCTCCGGAGCCGGATCACCCCCGTCGTCGTCTCTTCCGTCCCGGCGATCACATCCGGAAGCAGGTCCTTGCGATCGGCATGCAGGACCGAGATCGTATCCGCCCCGTCGTCCATGGTGACCTGCGGCCGGTGCGCAATCGCGCCGGCAATGTGCTGGTAATACGTATTCCGGTCCTCCCCCTTGATGGCAAAGACCGGGATGTCGAAGTGGCGCACCAACGCGGCCGCCACGTCGTCCTGCGTGCTCAGAGGGTTCGAGGCGCAGATCCGTACATCCGCCCCGCCGGCCTTGAGCGCGCGGGCCAAGTTCGCCGTCTCGGACGTGACGTGCAGGCACGCCGACACCCGTATACCGCGCAGCGGCTGCTCTTTGGCGAACCGCTCCTCAATCATCCGGAGGACCGACATCGACCCTCGCGCCCATTCAATCCGCAGGAGCCCCTTATCCGCAAATCCTAAATCTTTGACGTCGTAGTCCACGGCACCTCCTCCGATAAGGGCACAGGGTCTAGGGTATGGGGTCTAGGGTTTGGAACACAACCACGGATCCTCTACCCTACACCCTCTGTTTATAACCCTACCCCCACCCCCTGCACCCAGTAACTATGCCCCTAACCGGCCGGCCTCTTGTCTGAGCGCCTCGGCCTTGTCGGTCCGTTCCCAGGTGAACTCGGGCTCTGTGCGGCCGAAGTGACCATAGACCGCGGTCTGCTTGTAGATCGGGCGTCGGAGATCGAGCGCCTTGATCATCCCGGCCGGCGTCAGCTCGAAGTGGGTGCGGACCATCCTCATCATCTCCTCATCCGGAATGGTCCCGGTCCCCTTCGTATCCACCAGCACGGAGACCGGATCGGCGACACCGATGGCGTAGGCCAGTTGGACCTCGCATTTTCTGGCCAAGCCCGCCGCCACGAAGTTCTTCGCAATATACCTGGCGTTATACGATGCGGATCGGTCCACCTTCGTCGGATCCTTCCCGGAAAAGGCGCCGCCCCCGTGACTCCCGACCCCGCCGTAGGTATCTGCGATGAGTTTCCGGCCGGTCAGCCCCGTGTCGCCGTGCGGCCCGCCGGTCACGAAGCGGCCGGTCGGATTGATGTGGTATTGGATCCGCTCCGGATCGACCAGGTCGGTGGGGAGGACCGGAAGGATCACCTGTTCTACGATATCTTCCCTGATCTGCTTGAGCGACACATCCGGGCTGTGCTGAGCGGAGATCACCACCGTATCGATTCGACTCGGTCTGCCGTTCAGGTATTCGACCGTCACCTGCGATTTGCCGTCAGGCCGAAGATAGTCCAGGATCTCGGTGCGCCGGACCTCGGCCAATCGCCGGACCAACTTGTGGGCCAGCATAATCGGCATCGGCATCAGCTCGGGGGTCTCGTCGCTGGCGTAGCCGAACATGAGCCCCTGGTCCCCGGCCCCCTGGATATCCACCCCCAACGCAATGTCGGCCGACTGCTCCTGAATGGAGGTGATCACGGCGCAGGTTTCATAATCAAAGCCGTATTTGGCCCTCGTATAGCCGACGTCCCTGATGGTTTCGCGGACGACCCTCGGGATATCGACATAACACTTGGTGCTGATCTCACCGGCCACGAAGGCCAAGCCGGTCGTCACCAGGGTTTCGCACGCAACGCGGCCGTAGGGATCCTGGGCAAAGATGGCGTCAAGGACGGCGTCAGAGATCTGGTCGGCGATTTTGTCGGGGTGACCCTCCGTCACCGATTCCGACGTAAAGAGATACGACTTGGGCATCAATCGATCCTCCTCCTCTTCAATGCGTCTGCTCTATTGCTTCGACGGCAAGGCGACTGCACACCACCCCACCCTAGACGCGTCACTGTAACATACCCCTGTCGCTTGTCAAGAAAAAGCCGTCGCCCGGCCGCTCCCTCTCGGCCGTCGCCCACCGCCCTTCAATGAACTCCTCCCATCGACCCTGCGCCTTCAGGATCAGATCGATCACCTCCCGGACCGCACCGCGACCCCCCGCCTGCGTGGTGACGTACGCGACCCGCGCTTTGACCTCCGGGTCGGCATCGGCCGGCGCCGCGGAAAGACCGACCCGACCGAGCACCGGCAGATCGTTCACATCGTCACCGACATAGGCCACCGCGTTATCGGTCAGACCGTAGCGCTGAACGAGCGTCTCGTACACATCGAGCTTGTTCATGGCCCCCTGGTGAACCTCGGTGATCCCCAACTCCTGCGCGCGCTGAATCACCGCCCCGGACACCCGTCCGGTCAGAATCGCCGTCAGTAACCCGACCTCCCGCGCCATGCGAAACCCGAAGCCGTCCCGAACGAAGAAGGCCTGACTCTGTACCCCGTCGGCGTTGTAATAGATCCGGCCATCGGTCAGGACGCCGTCTACGTCCATGATCAGCAGACGTATGGCCTTCGCCTTTGCTTCCAGTTGAGGGTCAATCGACATACGCATCCTTTCTGCTACAGTCGCACACGGTTCTTGACCAGAACAAAGTCTCGTTGGCGGTATGAATGGCCCGCAAGCACCATGAGCGGGAGGTTGCCTCGGCGTTCAAGCTCCTCAAGACCGCTCTTGCTCAGCAGACCGAAGATCGGCTGCTCAGCCTGAAAGGCCGCATAGATCTCATCCGGACTCCCGAGTTGCGGGACCGGCGACGGTCGATCCAGGTAATACAGAATGTCCTCGCCCAGCGACCGGCCCGGATGATAGATCACCAGCGGGGAATCACCGACAACCGCACGGACCTGCTGGGCAATCGTCTTGGCCGATTCATATCTGGCAAGCGCCGGATAAAAGGACTGCACAAGACCGATGGTCATCGCAACGGCAACCGTCATGACGCTGAAAAAGATCGCCTGCGGCCGATGTCTGCACGCGGTGTACAGGAGGGCCGCGCATCCGATACCTGAAAGTGTCAGAAGGGGAACCGGCCAGAAATCTACGGGCAGAAGAAATCGCATTTGAATCAGCCGGGGACCGATCCACAAGCCGAGCACGCCCACCAGGCCCAGAAGAAGGGCGGCGGCTCTCAGCAGCCGGCCTTCCGTCTGCGACAGCGTATCGGCATGCCGAAAGAGGTGATCCCAATACCGGGCCGTCAATAGGGTGAAGGGCGGGACCAGATACACGAGAAATCGCTCGGCCTTGCCGGCAGGCAGGCTCAGGAGTACGAAAAATCCGATGAACCAGACGCGGAGCAGCAGGTCCGCTTCATCGAGCGGACGGGCGCGCGATCTCCACAGATACAGGACGACACAGGGCAGGAACAGGCTCCAGGGGAAAAAACCGGTAAAGATCATCCCAAGGTAGAAAAACTGAGAATTCGGCGCATGGACAATACGGTTCAGATTCTCATCGACAAAGAAATGTCGGTTGAACGTATCGCCCAGACTCAGATAGTAGGGTACCGTTACAAGCAGAAAGATCGCCAGGCCGATCAATAGCTGGGGGATCTCCGCAAAGATCTTGAATCGTCGCGTGATGACGACGAAGGCTAAGGCGGCGACTCCAGGCAGTATGATCCCCACAAGTCCCTTCAACATCACGGCCACCGCCATCGCCACGAAGGCTGCACAGAAATAGCCGAGTCGACGCCCGCCGCGTCGGTAGGCCAGGTAGCAGAGAAAAAACCCAAGATTCATCCAAAAGGCCATCTCGACGTCGAATCGGGCCTGATGGGCATGCCAGACGGCGGATAGCGTGGAGGTGGTGATGAGCGCGGCGATAGCCGCAACCCGTCGGCCAAACAGCGACCGTCCGCCCACATACGCGAGGAGAACCATGGCGATACCGAAGGTCGCCGACGGAAATCGAACAGCGAACTCGGTCGGCCCCCATACCACGAGCGACAGCGCCATGAGCCAGAAATGCAATGGCGGTTTGTTATAATAGGGACGCCCTTCATAGATAAGCTGAAGCCAGTCTCCGGTTCTAACCATTCGTCGCGCGATGGCCGCATACATCCCCTCGTCGCCCCTGAGCGGCGTCCCGAGATGCCAGTAGTACACAAACAGGGCCCACGCAAGCAGCAGGCTCAGGACCAGCCACTCTTTTTCCAGCAGACGCGACAGACGCACCCAACCCCCAACACCCAACCCCCAACACCCTGTCATATTACCCCAGTGCGCCGCGAAAGGTGTGGCGGCGGGTGATGACGCGTCGTCGACGGCAGGCGAAGCATGGACAGCGCAGCCTGCCGGCGCCGATTCGAGCCGTACACGGATGTACGGCGAGATTAAGCGGAGTCACCTGCCGGCCACACCATGAACCATATAGGTCACACGCTCTTCTCATGCCACCCCGGCGCGCAAAAGGTCGTGCAGATGAAGCGCCCCCTCCGGCTTCCCCGCAGAATCGACAATCAGTAACGAGGTGATGGCGTACCGCTCCATGACCTCCAATGCCGCGGCCGCCAAGGCGTCCTGATCGATGGTCTTAGGGTTCGGCGTCATACACGCCTTAACCGAACGCAGCAGCAGATCGACCCCTTTCTGGAGCGCCCGTCGAAGGTCGCCGTCGGTGATGATCCCGATGAGTACCCCGGCCTCGTCCACCACGGCGGTCATCCCAAGCCGCTTCCGCGAAATCTCGACAAGCGCGTCGCGCATCAGCGCATCCTGCCTGATGATGGGAACGTGCTCGCCGCTATGCATCAGGTCCCGCACGCGCCATAGCAGTCGCCGTCCCAGGCTGCCGGCCGGATGCAGGAGGGCAAAGTCCGCCTCGGTAAAACCGCGCTGTTCGAGCAGCGCCACCGCGATGGCATCCCCCATCGCCAGCGCTGCCGTGGTGCTGGCAGTGGGCGCCAACTGAAGCGCGCAGGCCTCGTGCGCCACGCCGACGTCGATGACGACATCGCTCTGTCTGGCGAGGGTGGATGCGGGATCGCCTACCAGCGCGATCAGCGCGAGACCAAGCCGTTTGATGGCAGGAAGCAAGCCGACCAGCTCGTCCGTTTCACCGCTGTTTGAAATCGCCAACACAACATCGCCGCGAACCAGCATCCCCAGATCGCCATGCCCCCCTTCGGCGGGGTGGAGAAAAAATGCCGGCGTGCCGGTGCTGGCCAGGGTCGAGGCAATCTTCTGGGCCACCGAGCCGGACTTACCCATGCCGGTCAAGACGACCCGGCCCCGACAGTCACGGAGAATCTCAACGGCCCGATCAAACCGTTCATCCAGCCTCGGGATCAGGGCCAAAATCGCCTCAGCCTCGATCTGCAGGACCCGCCGCCCACGATCGGCAATCATGATCTCTCCTTGCACGTCGGTGCCTGTTCACCGTCGCACCGATACGGTTGTGCGAGCATCCGCTCGACCGCCGGAATCACCTCGTCAAGCGTGATCAGACGCATACAGTTCTGCTCCCCCCGTTGACACCCGCCCGGAAAGCAGGGTCGACAATCGATCCCCCTGTAGAAGACGGCGTGACCCTGACCGGCCGGTCCCCAGACCCTCGGGTCGGACGGCCCAAACAGCCCGATGACGGGCGTCCCCATCGCCGCCGCGATATGCATCGGTCCGCTGTCGTTCCCGACAAAGAGGGCGGCGCGGCGCAGCAGCGCGGCCAGCTCCAGCACCGTCAGACGTCCGACCAGCGACCGGCAGCCGGTTTCGACATGTTCACCAATGACCTTCGCCACTGCCTGCTCTTGATCGCCGCCCAGCAGCGCCACCTTGAGTCCCAACTTCCCCTGGATATAGTCGATCACCGCCGCAAACCGATCGGCCGGCCAACTCTTGAACCACCACCGAGCGCCCGGATGCAGCGCTACGAAGGGTTCAGTGGGCGCGATCCGGACGGCGGTAAGGGCGGCTGTCGCCGCCGTCTCATCGACAGCCCGGACCTTGAGTACGGGAGGCGACGGCGCTGCCGGAATCCCCACCGCCTCAAGGGCCATCAGGTGCTGGCGAACCATCGGGATCGGCTGCTGCCGCACCGGAACCAGGTGGGTGTACAGTCGGCCTCGCCACCGATCGCGCCGATTGAAGCCGACCCTGACGGCGGCTCCGGTCAGCCGACTCAGGATCGCCGCCCGGTCCCCATCCGTCAGATCCACGACAAGATCAAACCGGCGCCGACGCAAACCCGCAACGAATCGAAGCTGGCACAGCGGCGATCCGCTCCGCTCGACAATCAGCACCTCATTCAGATCCGGATTCTCCGCGATCACGGCCTCGGTACCCGGGTTGATCAGCATCGAGAGCCGGACCTCAGGGCATGCCGCCCTGAGCGCCGCCAGCACCGGCGTACTTAACAGCACATCCCCAAGATACCGAAGCTTGATGACCAGCACCCGCTTCGGCGTCCAACCGCTGACCATCGTCATCCGGCTCCTGTCCCGATCGGCGTTACGATCGATCCTCGCCGACCGATGGTGTCCCCTTCGCGGCCGCCAGCGCCAGCGCCATGAATGCGCAGAGCGCAATCGCGACCTCCCCGCGAAGGGTCGTATTGACCGTCCCGGCCGTTACGAGGGTAATGAGACTGCCGATCGCGGCATGCCGCAGGGCCATGTTGAGCCCCTCCCGTGACGGCCTCAACCTGATCGCTTCATACAGATAACTGGCTAACACCGCCAGAAGGGCCAGAAACCCCAGGAGACCCCGCTCCGCCAATACGGTAAAAAACAGGCTATGGGCGTGGTCAAGGGGGGGCAGATCGTACCGCTCACGATCGAGGTGTTTGAAATTCCGCGGGCCGATGCCGAGGATCGGACGGTCCTTCAGACTGAGGATCGAGCCGCGCCACATGCGCAATCGCTCTAATGCGCTGTCATCCTGGTCAAGGTGAGCCAGCATGGTGATCTGCCTGGTCCAGAGCCTCCCCGTCGCCTGAAGGCCGACCAGGATCATCGTTACGAGCAGGGCGACGGCGACGATCGGTTTCCATTGCCTGAGCGAAATCGACAGGAACAGCAGGCAGGCCGCAAAGGCGATCCATCCCCCTCTCGAATAGGTCAGGAAGAGCGCCAGCGCCGTCGCGCCGGCGACGGTCCAGACCAGCATCTTGACTCGAGCGGACCATTCCATCAGCAGCAACAGGCTGATCAACAGGGCCAGCATCATCGCCAGGTAGGTCGCAGTATGGTTCGGATAGCCGAGCGATCTGATCTCTAACCGAACGTGGTTGCCGCTCAGGTTGTCGAAGAGGCCCCAGGCGACGCCGATCGCGGTGGACACCACAAAGAGCAGGAGACACAGGCGGATCTTCGGGAGGGTCTGCACATCGTTGACCATCATCACGAACAGCGACAGCGGACGGAGGACATCCCATACCCCACGGAGCCCCTCCCGTTGATCGACGGCCAACGCGGCGCTGAGCAGCGATGCCGCGAGATACAGGCACAGAACGCATCCGAACGAGGTCATGCGTATCGAGCAATCGCGGGCGACGACCCGTTTGACGATCCATCCCGTCAGGGCCACGGCATATCCGACATTCTTGAGCGCCTCGGACAGCGGCAGGAACAGAATCATGAGGCTCAGGCCGAGCATAAACACCAGATCGGGATAGTTGGCCCGCCCGGCGATCGCCTCGTCGCGTGTCATCGTCCTGACCGTCATGACTTCTCGTCCAGGATCGCGCGATACACCTGCATCGTCTCCCGGGCATACCGATCGACGGGAAACTGGACGGCCAACTCGCGCGCCGCCCACCCCAGCCTGCGCCGGTTGTCCGCATCGAACAGTCCCTGGATCTTGCCGCCGAGTTCCGACGCGTCCGTCGGGCTGCCGACCAGCAGTCCGCTCCGCCCGTCTTCGAGCACCTCCGACGCACCATTCTGAAAAGTGGTAAGGATCGGCAGGCCGGCCGCTGCCGCCTCGAGCGTCACATTTGCGAAGGAATCGTAGAGGGTCGGCAGGATGAAGGCGTCGGCCGCCGCATACAGCTCCTCTATCTGTGTCCAGGCGCCGACAAAGCTGATCCGCTCATGCAGGTCGAGGGCCTGAGCCTGCGCCAGGTAGGGCCGAGGATTCCCCTTTCCGGCCACAATAAGCCTGATGGGGATCCGTGGGTGTCCGGAGAGCGCCCGGGCGATTCCATTCAAGCAAAAGCCCAGCCCCTTCCGTTCGAAGCCCGATCCGACAAACAGCAGGACCAGGTCATCCGGCGCGAGACCGAGGGCGGCGCGTGTGGGCTCACGCAACCGTTCCCTGTTGCGCGGGTGAAAGCGTTCCAGATCAACCCCATTATAGACGACAACAATGCGATCCTCCGGGTAGTCATAGTGGCGGGCGATCTCGCGCTTGGTCTTCCAGGAATTCGCAATGACCCGTCTGGAACAGTCCGATGAAAAGATCCGCCGCTGCATGGCGAGGATGGCGCGGTGGCGGGGGCTGACCGCATCCAGAGGCCGACGGCTCGGAAATGCCCGGTGGCGGCTCAACAACCACTCCTCATGGCAACCGTCCCCCGCACGATAGAGATCGTGATAGAGGGTCCGCTCAAAACTGTGGACAATGTCAAACGACTCCTTCTTCAACAGAGAGGCGGCGTAGAACGCGAAGCTGAGAACCTTGAAGAGCGATGCCCCTCGCATGACCGGTACCCGATGGAAGACGATCCCATCCAGACCGATCTCTGCGATATCGTGGGCGAACAGATGGACCTCGTGACCTCGCCTGCCCAGCTCACGCGCCAGATACGCGACGGACTGCTCCGCACCGCCCCCGATCTGACAACTGTGCCTGACCAACGCGACTCTCATCCGACCTCATCACGCTCCTCGACCACTCCCACCGCACCGGTACAGACGCTCGATGCGAGGACGGTCACCATTCTACTTCCCGATTCAACCGGTGTCGCTCCCAGAGTTTGGCGTACGCGGCGAACGTGGAGCCGGCATGAAGACCGGCCATCGTCAACCCCCGGCGGCCCTCCAGGATGTCTCCCCGCCGCAGACAGGCCTGAAGAAAGGTGAAGAGAGGACGCACCAGAAGGTCGAGAGGACCCGTGCGTCTCCCCTCTTGTTCCAGCGCCGCCTCCGCGATGGTCGAATCACGATCCATTCTACGCAGATATTCGCTGATCGGGTTAACGAGATGATTATTCAACGGTGCATCGTGTCCTAACGCTCGCATCTTTGTATATTTGACGAAATTAAAATAGGCGGCGCCCAGGGCCGCGATCAATCCCTGCATCCCGTCGAGGAAGCCCCGTTTCAGCAGATAGACCTGCACGAACTTGACCAGCGGCCGCAGCATCAGCTCTGCGCGGCCGACTGGTCCGGATCGGCGGGTTCTCGCCCGTTCCTCTACCGAGGTCCCGGTATACGCATCCTGTTTCCGGATATACTGCGAGACATCCCGATAGGTGAGGTGAATGAGATCGCCGTCGAGAGAGCCGACGGCCCCGTTCGGCATGACCAGGCAGGCATGAGGATTGATACCTCCGAATCGCCCTTTACGCCGGTCAAACAGCCGAAGGACGCGATCGGGGTACCATCCCCCGTGCCGCATCCACCGCCCCAGGAAGTAGTTCCGGCGGGCCATCCGGTACCCGTCATAACGGGGCGCGCACAGCTCCCGCTCGATAGCCCGGCGAAGCTCTTCGGGTACCCGTTCATCGGCATCGATATTCAGAATCCAATCATACGTGGCCAGTGAAACGGCGAAATTCTTCTGCTCGATAAACCCGACCCACGGGTTGATGACGACCTTGTCGGTGTAGCCTCGACAGATCTCCAGGGTACGATCGGAACTGCCGGAGTCTACGACTACGATCTCCTTCGCCCACGCCACGCTCTCCAGGCACGCCCGGATCGTGTGTTCCTCGTTGTGGGTGATGATCGTCGCGGTGAGTTCGGCCATCGTGGTCTCACGTCCCGGCGAGCTGCGTCGTGTAGAGCCGGCGATAGACCCCGCCGTGCGCCATCAGCTCCGAGTGCGTTCCCTGCTCGACACAGGATCCGCCGTCCAGCACCAGGATCCTGTCGGCTCGAATGACGGTGGACAGCCGATGCGCAATCACAAAGGTCGTCCGGTCCCGCATCAGCCGGTCCAGCGCCTCCTGGACCAGCCGCTCCGACTCGGCATCGAGGGCCGACGTCGCCTCGTCCAGGATCAGGATGGGCGGGTTCTTCAGAACCGCCCTCGCAATGGCGATCCGCTGTTTCTCGCCCCCGGACAGCCGCACCCCCCGCTCGCCGATCCTGGTCTCATATCGCGCCGGGAGGGCCTCAATAAACTCCTCCGCATTGGCGATCCGGGCCGCCTCGACAACGAGGTCGGCCGCCACGTCGCGTTGTCCATAGGCGATATTGTTGAAGATGGTGTCGTCAAACAGAATCGTCTCCTGGGTGACGATCCCCATCTGTGCGCGCAACGACGACAGCGCGGCCTGTCGGATATCGATCCCATCGATGGCGATGAGACCTGCGGTCGGGTCGTAGAAGCGCGGGATCAGGTTGACCAACGTGCTCTTGCCGGCTCCACTGGAGCCTACAATCGCGACGATCTCCCCCAGCTTGGCCGAAAGACTGATACCGCGCAGCACACTCCGGTCCGGTCCATAGGCAAAGGACACGTTCTCGAACCGAATCCCCTCCTGCATCCGACCGAGTGCGGCGGCGTCGGCGCGCTCGGTCACATCAGAGCGGAGGTCCATGATCTCGAAGACCCGCGCGGCGCCGGCCATACCGCGCTGGATGTTGTTGTTGATCTGGCTGATCCGCTTCACCGGTTGATAGAGGGACGCCAGCGCGCCAAGGAACGCCATAAACGCCCCGGGGGTCAAACTGTTGGAGAAGACGAGATAGCCTCCGACCCAGATCGCGATCACGATGCCGACGGAGCCGAGGACCTCAAGGACGGGCGAGGTCAGCGCATCAACCTTGGCAATCCGCATGCCGGCCCTGAAAAGCTGCTCGCTGGCATGCCGATACCGGTCTCGCTCATACTCTTCCATGCCGAAGGCCTTCACAATCCTGACGCCGGCAATCGTTTCCTGCAGGATGGTGTTGAGCTCGGCGCGCCCCTCCTGGACTATGGTTCCCCGGCGCCGAATCTTTGAACCGAACTTCACGATCGGCAGAAGCGCTATCGGCAACACGAGCAACGACAGCAGCGCGAGTTGCCACTTGATCAGAAACAGTAAGACGACCAGCCCGATGATGTTGAACGGCTCCCTGAGGGCATTGCGGAACAGCTCGGTTGAGGCGTCGCCGAGCCGTTCGACATCCGAGTTGAGGCGCGACATGATCTCGCCCGTCGAGCGCCGGGTAAAAAAATCGAGGGAGAGCGTGTGCAGATGCGCGTACAGCGCGTTTCGGATATCCCGCTCGATCCCCTCGGCCACGTACCGCAGTTGCAGTTGTTGGATGTAGATCAGCGTGCCTTTCGCCAGAAAGACGAAGAAGAGGGCCCCGCCGATGAAGGTCAGAATACTGATCCGATGCGCCTGCAACAACGCCTGGAAACGGACCAGATGCTCGCCAAGCAGGACCCTGACCGGATCCGGAAGGCTGATCCCCGATCCCGCTCCTTCCGCGGCGAAGAGACCGTCGAAGATCGGCTGGAGCGAACCGATGGAGACCGCATTGAGGACGGCGATGAGGATCAGACAGACGACGGCAAGAATCACCCGTGGCCGGTAGGGGGCGGCGCACCGGAGCACGCGCAGGAACTGTTGCAGAGGCGTTTGCATTATTTTCACACTACGTGGGTTTGGGGTTTGGGGTTTGGGGTTTGGGGTGTAGGGTTTGAAAAAGAAAAGAGGGTGGAAATCCAGGAGACAGTCGGCGAAACTTCTTTCCCTATACCCTAAACCCTCTACCCCAGACCCTCCTTACTGTTCACGTATGGCGCTACCGCCTGCTGAACCTCCAGCAACTGCTTCAGCAGTCCCGAAAGCGCATTCAGTCGGAGCATGGCGGGACCGTCGCTCGGCGCCTGAGCAGGGTCGGGATGGACCTCCATGAAGAGCCCATCGATCCCTGCCGCGACGGCCGCCCTGGCCAGGTACGGGATGAAGTCCGCCTGCCCTCCCGAGGCATCGCCTGCGCCGCCCGGCAGTTGCACGCTATGCGTCACATCAAACAGGACCGGATAGCCGAAACTGCGCAGGATCGGAAGCGCACGGATGTCCACCACCAGGTTGTTATAGCCGAAGCTACTGCCCCGCTCCGTCAGGACGATCGCCTCCGAGCCGGCGGACCGGAGTTTGTCGATGATATTGCCGGCCTCCCAGGGCGAGAGAAACTGTCCCTTCTTGACATTGACCGGCCTGCCGGATTGTGCCGCAGCCACAAGCAGGTCGGTCTGTCGACACAAGAAGGCCGGGATCTGCAGCATGTCCAGCACCTGCGCCGCCGCCGATACCTGACGGACCTCGTGGACATCGGAGAGTACGGGTACGTCCAGCTTCGCCTTCACCCGCTCCAGGATGCGTAATCCCTCGTCCAGGCCGGGACCACGAAACGAGCGGACCGACGACCGATTGGCCTTATCGTAGGAGGATTTGAGGATAAAGGGAACCCCGCACGCCTCACAGATCGCCTTGATCGCCTCGCCGACCCGGAGCAGGTGATCCTCGCTTTCGATCACGCACGGGCCGGCCGCCAGCATAAGAGGATGACCGCCGCCCAGCGTGAGGTCTCCAATCCGCACTTCTCTTGTCATTTCGGAGGGTTTGGGGTTTGGGGTTTGGGGTTTGGGGAACGAGGGGATTTCAGGGCTTTGATCAGATTGCCCAGCCCTTTTGAAACCTCTTCAGATAGTTTTGACACTCTTTGAAAGTCTTCAATATCGAGGAACCCTAAGTCCCCTGAGAGAAGCAATTGTGTTTCCAACTCCCCCGCGGAACCACTGGCGATCGACAGGAACTGCAGGTACTCTTTTCGAGACTGACGCTTGTATCCCTCTGCAATGTTTGACGGGATTGATACACTCGCTCGCTTCATCTGGGAAGCCAATCCGTATTGTTCTGAAGAGGGAAATGCGCAGGTGATCCGGTACACTTCAAGCGCCAGGCGATACGCATTTTGCCAGACCGTCAACTCCTTAAAGCTGTTCAGCACTGCGACCCTAAGCCCTATACCCCATACCCTAAGCCCTATACCCCGTTTTCCTGCCGTTGTAATGAGGCCTTGATGAACTCACGGAACAGCGGATGGGGTCGCTTGGGGCCTGATTGAAACTCCGGGTGGAATTGGCCGCCGACAAACCATGGGTGATCCGGAAGCTCGATCATCTCTACAAGCATGTTGTCCGGAGAAAAACCGCTCAGCCGCATGCCGTGGCGCTCCAGGATCTCCCGATAGTCGTTGTTGACCTCATAGCGATGGCGGTGGCGTTCGCTGATCTCAGTGAGCCCATAGGCCTGGTGGGCTATGGACGGCACAACGATACGACACGGGTACGCCCCCAGCCGCATGGTGCCTCCCAGGCTGGTCAGGCCCCGCTGCTCAGGCATGAGATCAATGACCGGATAAGCTGAGTTCGGATCAAACTCGCGGCTGTTGGCGCCCTGCAGGCCGCACACGTGCCGGGCGAACTCGATGACCGCGCACTGCATCCCGAGGCAGATACCGAAGAAGGGAATACGCTCCTCGCGGGCAAAGGCGATGGCCGCAATCTTCCCCTCAACCCCCCGACTTCCAAAGCCTCCAGGAACCAGGATGCCGGCCGCATCGTGCAGGTGCTCTTTTACTCCGTCACGCGCCACCGTCTCGGCATCGACCGCTTTGATATGGACCCGGCAGTCGTTGGCAATGCCGCCGTGCACGATGGCCTCGGTCAGGCTCTTGTACGAGTCCTTGAGCTCGAGGTATTTCCCGACCACCGCAATCGTCACATCGGTCGTCGATGCCTTCACCCTTCGAACGATGGTCTCCCAGGCGCTCAGATCGGCCTCAGCCTGCGGCAGGCCGAGCATCTCGGCGATAATGGCATCCAACCCTTCACTGCGCAGGACCAACGGGACCTCATAGATGCTGCTCACATCCTTTGCGGTGATGACCGCCTTTTCCGAAACGTTGCAGAACAGCGCCACCTTGGCCTTGAGGTCCTTGGGGAGCATTCGATCCGTCCGGCACAGCAGGATATCCGGCTGGATCCCGATCTGCAGCAGCTCCTTCACGCTGTGCTGGGTCGGCTTCGACTTCAGTTCGCCGGCCGGCGCAATATATGGCACCAGGGTCAGGTGGATATACAGGACATTCTCGCGCCCGACGTCGCTCCTGAACTGTCGTATTGCCTCGAGGAATGGGAGGCTCTCGATATCGCCGACCGTTCCGCCGACCTCAACGATCACGACATCCACGCCTGCAGCAACCCGGTGGATCGCGCGCTTGATTTCATCGGTGATATGCGGGATGACCTGGACCGTAGCGCCCAGGTAGTCGCCGCGCCGCTCCTTCGTGATGACTGAATGATAGATCTGACCCGCAGTCACATTGTTCCACCTGGCCATCACATGGTCGGTAAACCGCTCGTAATGGCCCAGGTCGAGATCGGTCTCGGCGCCGTCATCGGTCACAAACACCTCCCCATGCTGGAAGGGATTCATGGTCCCGGGATCGACGTTGATGTAGGGATCGCACTTGAGGATGGTGACCTTTACGCCGCGGCTTTCCAACAAACACCCGATAGAGGCGGAGGCCAATCCCTTGCCGAGCGATGACAGAACGCCACCGGTCACAAAGATGAACTTTGTCGCCATCAATGTCCTCTAAGAACTGAGGGTGTGGGGTATGGGGTATGGGGTTCGCACAGGTCTTCTTGTACCCTACACCCTAAACCCTATACCCTGTTTTTAAGTGCTTCAAGTAACTCCTCGCAGTTGACGGTTGCGGTCCCCGCCCTCCCGACGACGATGCCGGCAGCATGGTTGGCAATCACGGCCGCCTCTCGCAGCGAGGCGCCGCTGGCCATCGCCATGGCCAGCGCGGCCAGGACGGTATCGCCCGCCCCTGTCACATCGTAGACCTCTTTCGCAACCGCCGGGATGTGTGTGACCCGCCCATCCTCGAAGAGCGACATCCCGGCCTCTCCGCGTGTGACCAATATGGCCCGGGCCTCCAGTTTTCTGAGCAGCTCTTTCGCGGCAACGGCGAGCAGATCCGCCTGGCCCCATACGGGAAGACGGGCAAACGCCAGGGCCTCATGATGGTTCGGGGTGATCACGGTCGCCCCCTTGTAGAGCGGAAAGTGATGCACCTTCGGATCGACGACCACAATCTTCCGGCACTGTCGAGCCAGCGAGAGGATCTGTCGGGCGATCCGCTTGCCGATCACACCCTTGGCGTAATCGGAGATGAGTACGGCGTCCGCATCGGCCAGCCGAGTCCCAACCGACTGAAGCACCCGATCCGCCGCGTCCTTCGAGAGGTCCGACATACTCTCGCGGTCAAATCGGACAATCTGCTGGCTCCCTGCAACCACCCGGGTCTTGATGGTGGTCGGACGGGCGCGGTCTATCACCACCCCGTCGCTCTTGATCCCGGCGGCCTCAATCTGATGGATCAGACGTTCCCCGGGCAGATCGCTGCCGACGACCCCCACCAGCATCGCCCGCCCGCCCAGGGACTGGATGTTGGCCGCGACGTTGCCGGCTCCCCCCAGACGAACACTTTCATCCCTTACCTCCACCACGGGAACCGGCGCCTCCGGGGAAAGCCGTGACACGCTCCCCCAGATATACTCGTCCACCATAATGTCACCCAGAACGAGAAGCCGTTTCCGGGGAAATTGGGCTAGAATCCGTCGATAGCGAATGGCGGCACTCCTATGGGCATGAAAATCTACGCCCCGCACCCCTGTTACCCTTGACTCCGGTCTGTACACCCTCGGAGGGGGAGGGGACGGGTGGGGGGGACTTTCTGAGCATGCCTATCAAGCGTCAGATTAGTCGAAATCGCGCGGAAATTCAATGACTTTCTCCCTTCCCACGCTGCGCCCCATCGCTCCGATAAAACGCGACCGTACGAGCGATACCCTCCTCAAGAGGAACGGTCGGTTCCCAGCGCAACTCTGCCCTTGCCAAGGAGGCGTCCAGACAGATCCGGTCGATCTCGCCGGGCCGTTTGGAGGCGAGAATCGGCTCCAACGTGGCGCCTACCGCCCGTCGAACCGATTCAAAGATCTGCCGGTCGCTCACCTCGCGCCCCAGGCCGAGATTGTAGCTTCGGCCTGAGGCCTGCTTGTTCGCCATCGCCAAAAGATTCGCCGCCACAATGTCATCAACGTACACATAATCCCTTGTCTTGGTGCCGTCACCGAAAATCGTCGGACGCTCGCCGGCGAGCATCTGCCGGCTGAAGATCGCCACAACACCGGCCTCTCCCTTAGGATTCTGTCGAGGACCGTACACGTTGGCATATCGCAAGATCGCGTAGTTCAAACCGGACTCGTCAAAGAGGCGCAGGTACTGCTCCACAGCATATTTACTCACCCCGTACACAGACATGGGCCGGATCAGGTGGAGCTCGTCGACCGGCAGGTGCTGTGGTTCGCCGTAGACCGCACCCCCCGACGAGATGTTGATGAACCTTCTCACCTCGTAGGCAAGAGAAAGCTCGATCAGATTGAGCGAGCCGATGACATTGACAGAGGCATCGAACGACGGTTCAATCATTGACCGGCGCAGGTCAGCCTGGGCCGCATGATGGTTGACCATCTCCGGGCGCTCGACACGAAAAACATCCTCGAGGGCTCGACGGTCACGGATATCGACCTGGTAAAAGCGCGCCGACGGATGAACCTGCTGTCGTTTGCCCATCGACAGGTCGTCCACCACCGCAACGTCATGCCCTTCCCTCACCAGCGCATCAACAACATGCGACCCAATGAATCCCGCTCCACCTGTGACCAGTACACGCATGAGACCTCCCTCTAAAGACAGGGTACGGGGGTTGGGGTATGGGGTTTGGGGTTGGTAACAATTTTTTTTACCCTAACCCCTATACCCTGAACCCTGTTGTCAGACCCTATACCCTACCCCCTACACCCTGATTTTCATCACATGGCATTCTTGTGAATGAACCCCTTCCAAAAGCTCAACCAGAGGATCCTCAGATCGAACACCAATGACCAGTTCTCGATGTAAAACAGGTCGCACTCGATCCGTTTTTCGATAGAGGTATCGCCCCTCCACCCATTGACCTGCGCCCATCCGGTGATCCCGGCCTTGACCTTGTGTCGAAGCATATATCGTGGAATCCGTTTCCGAAACTCCTCTATAAAGACCGGCCGCTCCGGTCGGGGACCGACCAGGCTCATTTCCCCCTTCAGCACATTCACCAGTTGCGGCAGTTCATCTAATGAGGTCCGACGTAACAGCGCGCCGATCGCCGTTCGACGTCCATCGTCGCGCGCGGCCCATACCGGGCCGGTCTCCTCCTCAGCGTCGTCTCGCATGGATCGGAACTTCAGCATCTGAAAGGTCCTGCCGTCCAGCCCCATGCGCTCCTGGCGATACAGCACCGGGCCCGGCGAGGTGAGCCTGATCACTGCGGCGAGCAGGAGCAGCAGCGGTCCGGTAATCAGGAGGGCAATGCTCGACAACATCACATCCAGTACCCGTTTGCCGACCAGGTTCCATCCGTAATGGGGCGAGTCTTGCAAACTGATCAGGGGCAGGCCGTCGAACTCCTCGACCCCGCCACGCAGGGTCACATACTGATGGAGATCCGGTACCACGTTGACGGCGGCCGTTCCGTTCTCCAGAGTACGAAGGATTGCCTCCATTCGCCCATAGGTCTCCAGGGGGATGGCAATAAATACCCTATCGATGGACAGCGCCTCCGCCAGCTCCCCTGCCTGCTCGTAGGCGCCGAGCGCACGTAATCCGTCCATCTGTTGGCCGATCATTCCCGCATCCCCGACCAGGAATCCCTTCATACGCAGTCCCAGTTCCGGGCGGGCGCGGATCCGGTCTGCGATTTCCTGCGCCAACGCCCCCTCGCCGACAATCAGGACATGGCGAAGGTTGTAGCCCCGGCGTCGTGTAAAGCGAAGCGCCTCGCGAAAGCTGCCTCTGACAAGGCTGACCGATACGATGCTGACGATCCAGAAACAGACGATCACTATCCGCGAAAACTCAAACTGCTTCAGAAAGAAGGTGGCCGCAATGAGGACCAGCACCGCGATGGTGCACGCCTTCGCAATATCCCTGACCTCAGCCAGTCGCGAGGAGATCCGCTTGGGTCGGTACAGCCCGAAGGCCTTAAAGGCAACACCCCAGACGATGATGATGAGGCCGAGCAGCAGGAGGTACGGACGGATGTCGGGAACCTCGTGGTAGACCTGCACCGGGCCCCAATAGAAGCGGAAATAGTATGAGCCGAGCCAACTGGCGCTGATCACCAGGAGATCGGCGAGCAGCATGAGACTTTCGATAAATTCACTATGGCGTTTCAGCATGGCCGACGGCAGCCCCCCTTACGCCTCCATTCGTCGAAACGCTCATCAATATAACCGGCGATCCGCTTTTCAAACACCGACCGGTCGAAGGTGAGGGCGTACGTACGAAGCGCCCCCGGATCAAATCGATCGGATGAGCGCTCAAAAAGCTCGACAGCCCGAATCAGCGCCTCCACGTTCTGCTCATCAAAGAAAATACCGGTAGGGGTGAGGGGTGAGGGGTGAGGGGTGAGGGGGATGACGGTTTCCGTTGCGCCGCCTTTCCCATAGGCGATCACCGGCCGTCCGGAGGCCATGGCCTCGACGGGGAGGATGCCGAAGTCCTCCTCACCGGGAAAGATCAGTGCGCGGCAACGACTGAGCAGATCGGCCACCTCGCGGTCCGACCGCCATCCCACGAACTCGATAGTAGAACCGGCAATACGCCGCAAGCGCGTTTCCTCCTGGCCTTCACCCACGATCACCAGGCGCCGACGCAGCCGGTTACATGCCTCAATCGCCAGATCAATCCGCTTGTACGGGGCGAAGGCCCCGGCTACCAGATAGTAGTCGTCCGTTCGCTCGGCAATGTGAAAGCGTACGGTCTCGACCGGAGGATAGATCACAACAGCCTCTCGGCCGTAATGGCGGCGGATCCGATCCGCGACATGATGAGAGATAGCGATGAAGTGATCGACCCGCCCATTGACCGCCGTATCCCACCGACGCAAGCGATCGCTGACGGCACAGAGCATACGCCGCGATACGGGACCCATCCGGCCAGCGGCCGTATAGGCATCCTGCATATCCCAGATATACCGCATCGGGGTATACACATACGCGATATGAAGCGCCTGCGGCGGCGGTTTGACCCCTTTGGCCACACAGTGGCTGCTCGAAAGAATCAGATCGTACCCGTCAAGCTTGAATCGCTCGATGGCCCACGGGAAGAGGGGCAGGTAGTACCGATAGCAGGAGGCGGCAAAGGGAAGCCTCTGGATCGCCGACGTTCGAATCTGCCGTTCCTCGATGGCCTTCGATACGCTTCCCTCTCTATGCAACAGGGTGAAGAGATCGGCTCTCGGGAAGAGACCGCAGAACGCCTCCAGGCACCGCTCGCCGCCACGCATGCCGGTCAGCCAATCGTGAACCAGCGCAACCTTTGCCTCAGTCAACATCACAGAGCTACACGAACCAGCGACCCATTCGGTCTACCGACGCGCGGCGCCGCGCCATGATAATACCGCGCTTATAACGGGCCCTGGGCCAGTAGCGCCTCAGATCCAACGCCGACCTCCACAGCGTCGGCTCTGCGAGGGTCACGTAGGCCATGGCACATGCCCCCAGCCAGAGGATCGGAAGGTAATCCCTGCGCAACAGGGCCGGGAGCTCGTTCTTGATCATCATCAGGGCATGATTCTTGAAAGAATGGTATTTCCGGATCCAGGGGACGCGCCGTCGATTGTCGCCGCGCTTCCACCCTCTCAGGTGGTGAGCGGTTGCCGCCGGATGGTAGAGCGCGGTCCAGCCGAGCAGTTGGGCCCGCCAGCAGATATCGACGTCCTCCTTATAGGCGAAGAAGTCCTCATCAAAGCACTCCCCGTCGGTCCGGACATCCTCGAGCATCGACCTGCGGTAGAGGACCGCCGCCCCACAGACACTGAAGATCTCCTCGGGTCGATCATACCGGCCATCGTCCCGTTCGCCGTGGCCACGATCGATGATCCGTCGTGTGCGGAAGATCAGGTGACCCGTCGTATCGAGCAGCGTCTGTGATGGGTCATCACATCGTTCATCGACCCCCTGAGCATCGCCCAACAAGAGCTTGCCGCCCGCAGCGCCGGCGCCGGGATTCGACTGCATCGCCAGGACCAACTCCTCCAGATGCCGCGGGTCGAGTACGACGTCGGGGTTGAGCAGCAGGATGTCCTCACCCCCGTTTGCCTCCCGGATGATGCGATTGGCCCCACCGCTGTACCCCAGGTTGTCCCGTATCGCGAGGATCCGTACCTCCGGGTAGGCCCTGCCGACACGGTGAATCTCATCGACGTGACTCTGGTTGTCGAGCAGGATGATGTGTTCAGGCGGGAGCGTCTGCCGCTTGATGCTGTCCAGACAGGTAGGCAGGTGACGGTAATCGCCGTAGTTGATGATCCCCACGACAACCCGAGGATCGATCACAACCTCTTCCCCCTTATCTTAAATAGCCTTTCCAAATCTCAACCTTACCCTACGCGATCCATCAAGCCGGTTATGGTCGGCTCGCGTGTCGCCCGCATGAGCCAGCAGCCGTCGACAACCGGCGATAGATACTGTAATACTCACATACGTACGTGTCAAACCCCAGAGACATCCGGGTCGGTCCCACGGGGTTGTGCCCGCTCGGTCAGGTAGTCGGCGAGGGCATCGCGCCAGGGGCGCAGATCGTCGAGACCGAGCGACCGCAGATTCGCATTGTCCAGAACGGAGTAGGCAGGGCGAGCGGCAGGGGCCCCGAAGGCGGCAGCCGTCGTTTCCTGCAAGTGGGCACGTAGACCGCTCATCTCGAAGATCGCCGACGCAAACTGGTGCCAGGAACATTCACCATTATTACTGATGTGGTACAGACCATACGCGCCGGTCTCAACCAATTGCCGAACCTTGCGCGCCAGCTCCTTCGCACTTGTGGGGGTTACGATCTGATCGCCCACCACCCGGATCTCGCGCCCCTCCGCGGCTAGTCGGAGCATCGTTTCAACGAAATTGCCCGTCTTGTTATAGCGGCCCGCCAAGCCGTAGAGCCCGCAGGTTCGGATGACGAAGTGCTGCGACAGCACAGCCTTGACGAAGTACTCGCCGGCCAGCTTCGAGGTGGCGTAGACGCTCAGCGGTCCCGGCGGATCGTCCTCCCGGTAAGGGGTCCGCTGCCGTCCGTCAAACACATAGTCGGTGCTGAAATGCACCAGGACTGCCCCGATCGCTTTGGCGGCAATGGCCAGATCCCTGACCGCCAAAGCGTTCACGGCGAAGGCGCGCTCGGGAAAGCGTTCGCACTCATCGACCCGATGATAGGCCACGGTGTTCAGGATCAGACCGGGCCGATATTCTCGCAATGCATCCCGCACCTGAGTCCGGTCGGTCAGTTCGAAATCGACATGGTTGAGAGTAACCAAGTCCTGATCGCTGAAGATCTGCCGAAGTTCTTGCCCCAACTGCCCCTCGGCCCCGATCAAGAGCGTGATCATGAAACCCTCCAGAGCTGAAGCCGAAGGCTGGGAATCTTGGGGAAGTCGCGGGCGTGAGTTCCGGTTCCGCTCATGAACGCGACCCCTCCCCAGATTCCGCGTCGAATCCGATCATTTCATCGACCAGGTAGAGCGGCCGCTGTTTGACCTCCTCATAGATGCGACCGATGTACTCGCCGATGATTCCCAGCGTGATCAACTGCACGCCGCCAAGGAAGAGCATCGCGACCATCAACGACGTCCAGCCGGTCACGGGCCGATCCGTAAGCAACTTCTGGAGCACCGCATAGACGATATAGAGAAAACTCGCACCGGAGATCAGGAAGCCGAAGTAGGTGGCCATCTGCAGTGGGACAAACGAAAAGGAGGTGATGCCGTCGATGGCAAATTTCAGCATCTTCCTGAACGGATACTTGGTCTCGCCGGCGGCCCGTTCCTCACGGATGAACCGCACACCCGTCTGTCGGTAGCCGATCCAGCCCACCAGCCCTCTGACAAAGCGGTTGCGCTCGGTGGTCGCTCGCAGCGCCTCCACGGCGCGCCGGCTGAGCAACCGGAAGTCCCCCGTGTCGGCCGGGATCTCGACGCGTGACAGCCTGCGAATCAGCCGGTAGAACAGCGCTGCCGTCGCCCGCTTGAACAGGCTTTCCCCTTGGCGCTCCTCGCGGACGGCATACACGACGTCGTAGCCTTCGCGCCACCGCTCGATCAGCGTTGGGATCAGCTCGGGCGGATCTTGCAGATCGGCATCCATGACGATAACGGCGGCCCCGCGGGCGCGATCCAGCCCGCAGGTGATCGCCATCTGATGGCCGAAGTTCCGGGAGAGACTGACGACCCTGATCTTCGAATCCTCAGTCGCCAACTTTTTCAGCACATCCAGGCTGCCGTCCCGGCTGCCGTCGTTCACGAAGACCAGTTCGTACGACTCGCCCAGGCGGCGCATCACCCCGGCAAGCCGCGCATAAAGCGCCGGCAGCGTCTGCGATTCGTTGAAGACCGGCAGGACGATGGAGATTGTCGGGGTCATTTCACTCATCTACGGCACCGAGAAGAGGTGCCCTCTTCCGGGATAATAGCCGTTGAACTCATCTTCGAGTGCGTCGAGGTCGGTTCGTTCGAACGGTCGAACCCTCATATAGATCCATACGGTGACCCCGTTGTCGAGCGTGAACCTACCGGGCAGGCGCTGAAACGAGGCGCCGATGCCGTGGCCCTCGGTGACTTCCCGCGCCAGGACGCCGACGACGCGCTGGTCATCGGGACGCACACTGTATTGCGTGGGACTGGCGGCCACGAGGTATGTCGCTTGCAGGAACCGGCGGGGAAACCCGTCGCGCTTGTCGACATCGTGCGTGTACAGGATACGGTCACAAAAAGATCGAGGGTGTGGGCCAAGCCTACAGGCGTTCTGCAAGATATTTGAATTCAGAATATGGGAGCTGGCCAATACATAGATATCGCCCGGTTGCTGCAGCTCCAACGTCTCTACACGCGCCAGCAGGTTTTCCAGCACATCAATGTCGTACCTGACCAGTGGGTACAGTCGCGTTGACGGGGCTGGGACGAAGCTGCCAAGATGCTCAGCAATACCCGCAACTCCCGGAACAAAGGTCGCGAAGGAGCTTATCGATAGGGCAGCCAGCACACACCCGACCGAAGCGACTCGCCACAAGCCGTTCGTCATCTCCCTCCAGAGGCCGATAACGACTGCCGCAATGCCTACGGCGAGACCCGGAATCAGCAGGTACACATGTTGAACTCCAAAGACCTGGGTTCGCGCGAACAGCACGAAAATCGCGAACAATTGCACGAGCAGGAAGCTGCCTATCACCCGGGTTTCCTGACGGACGATGAGCCAGACAAGCCCGACCAGACCGGTGATCAGTTCAAACCACCCGAATTTACGGGCCACATCTTTCGCGACCTCGACCAGGGAGTTATTATACCGCCAGGCCGAATAGATGTCGGAATAGTCCGTTCGCATGGCCCTCAACGCAAACGGAGCGGCGAGCCAAAACAGGGTCAGGGTGAAAACAAGCCCAATGATGACCGCGTTGCGGCCGGCAGTCAGATAAGGGCGCCAGGCGATGCCGTGCCGCTGATAGATATCAAGACCGTGAGCAACGGTAATCGCCGGAAAGAAGGCCACCACCCAAAACGCATACCAGCGCCTGAGCAGAACGAGAAGGCAAAGAAGTAGTCCGGTCGCCACCAGTCTACCCAAGCCCTGTTCCGAGAGCGGTACGGCGAAGTGCAGCAGCGATATGCCTCCTATGAGGACGATCCCCACCACGTCGGGGTATCCTTGCAGTGCGGCAGCCCACAGCATATGGAGCAGCGGGAGACTCGCGACGGTCAACACGAACGGCACGAAAGGCCGCCGGGGAAAGTACGGACGAAACAGCCGCTGCACCAGCAGCCCCATAACCAAGACAGCCGGCACCAGATAGATATTGGTAATGGCCAATATGTACGGCAGGCGGCCGGTTCCGAACAGCCATCCCACCGGGACCAGCGGCAGCACCGGCAACGAATTATGGTCGTCCTTCCGAATGGAACCGATCAGGGAACCAAGCGTCGCGATGGGATGCTGCGTGAGTGACCCGGCAAGATCCCGGTACCGATCCCAATAATGGGACCAGTCCCAATAATAGATGTAGCGTTCTTGAACCACATAATAGACCGCAAACGCATTAGCCAGGACGGCCAAGGCAAGGCACGCGGCCACAACCCCGCCATATCTTCTGAACGGCCGGTCAATTGAGAGTTGTGGTGTCATGAGAGGGTTGTCTCAGTCTTTTCTGAAGGCAACTCCCAATAACCGCCTTCCTGCATTGCTCTCATAGTCCAAGTCTTTCGAATAGATGTGTGTCCAGATGTGCGGATCCGTGATCAGGCAGGAGTCTCCAAACTTATTGGTACATCGGATATACGATCCATCCAGCGATAAGTCGTACTGGTGTAGACCACGCCACCACTCTGTGGTGCCTTCATTCTCATAGAAAATCACCATGAAGATCCCATTTTTCTTAAGAACCCTGTAGATATTGTCTATCGTCAGGGACGGATCTTGTGTGTGATCCAGGGCATTGCCTATGTAGGCGATATGAAAAGATTCCTCCCCGAAAAGGTTCATGAGCGTCTCTCCGGTGCCGTAGATAGGCTTGACGGGAAATTCCCTGAAGAGTCCGTCTGTCTCCATCAAGGCAACATACTCACGTGCGAGGGGGTCGATTGCTGTAATCTGAAATAACCCTTGAACCTGACCCCCAATAAGCTGGGAAAAGGGGCCGGAGCCGACGTCGAGCGCCAACAGAGCTTCTCCTGGAAACAGCACCGGGCTTTCGCGGTGGACGAAGTTGAGCAAAAATTCAGGATAATAGTATTGATACTGCTCCTTCGATCTGGCCACGGAAAGCGCAGGTTCGAGATGTTTCCTTGCGGTGATCGCCTCTTTCCAAAATGTCAATTCAGATGAGAAACCCTCCTCCTCTATGACTCTACAATGCGCTGATGAGGTGTCGAGCCGGGCGATCGGTACTGTATGACCCGCGTCGTCTTCTGCCTCTATGGAGATGCTGATCTCATCCCCGAGAGCCGGCGGAATCCTGACGAAGGTCAAGAACCCCCTGCCCGGCTGTCTCGTCGCTTCTCCGGTGATCCGTTGTCGGTCATACGGCGTCTGAAAGGTCCTCGCTGCCGACCCATTGATGGAACAGATGAGGTGTTTGATATCCGTGTCGGAATCTACAAAACCCCTGATTTCGAGGAACGGCGTCGGCGAGCTTGGGTCGCGTTGGGCCTCACAGAATGTAATGGCGCCGTCAATTCTTCTTTTCCCCGTCTTTTTAAAAAAATACATTTTTGCAGTCTCCAACTTCAGTTTGCTCATCTACTACTTGCTTGTAATAATACCCGTACGTCATTGCCCAGAAAGTCCCTCCTCACCCCCGCCCTCTCCTCCAAGGAGGCGAGCGGCACGAAAAAAGACCTCCTCTCCCTCCATTTGGGGGAGAGGATTGAGGTGAGGGGGCCGTAATGCGTCGACTTTCATGTCCATGGGCGCACCAGCGATGCATGCGGTATTCCCGCAGTCTTTAAGCGGGAATCCACTGATGTTACTGGATACCCGCTTTCGCGGGTATGACGGCTTATGTGCGCTAACTTTCGAAATTAAGTACTACGGTACCGAGAAGAGGTGCCCTCTTCCGGGATAATAGCCATTGAACTCCTTTTCGAGTGCGTCAAGATCGGATCGTTTAAACGGGGACTCTTTCAAGTAGACTCGAACAGTCACTCGGTTGTCGAGCGTAAACTCACCCGGCAGGCGCTGGAAGGATGCGCCGATGCCGTGTCCCCCGACGACTTCCCGCAGCAGGACACCGATCACACGCTGATCATCGGGACGCAAATGGTATTGCGCGGGACTGGCAGTAACCAGGTACGTGGCCTGCAGGAACTGACGAGGAAACCCGTCGCGCTTATCGACATCGCTTGCACTGAGGATGCGATCGCAGAAGGATCGGGGGCGCGGACCAAACTTGCAGGCGTTGTATAAGATATTGGAATTCAGAATATTGGAGCTGGCCAACACATAGATGTCGCCGGGTTGCGCCAGCTCCAACGTCTCCACGCTCGCCAGCAGGTTTTCCAGCATATCAATGTCATGCCTGACCAGTGGGTAGAAACGGTCTGATGGCAGGAGAACGCGAAGACGGTCCGCGATAGCGACAGCCCCCGGAGTAAAGGCAGTGACGGAGCCGAGTAACAGTACGGTGAGCATCAGCCCGACGGAAGCGACCCGCCACACGCCATTCATCATCCGCCCCCACAGACCGATGACCACTGCCGCAATGCCTACGGCGAGACCCGGAATCAACAGGTAGATGTGTTGCAGGCTGAAGTCTTGGGTCCGCGTGAACAGCGCAAAGATCGTGCAGAGCTGTACGAGCAGGAAGCTGCCCAACACCCGCGTTTCTTTACGAACGGCCAGCCAGGCAAGTCCGACCGAACCGGCAACAATTTCAACCCAACCGAACCAACGAGCCAGATGGCTCACATCATCCATCAGGGAATGGTTGAACCGGTAGGCCGAATAGATGTCGGAATAGTCCGTTTGTATGGCCCTCAATGCAAACGGCGTAGCGAGTCCCAACAGGGCCGAGGCAAACGTCAGTCCGATAATAACCGCATTGCGGCCGGCAGTCAGATAAGGGCGCCAGTCGCTGCCGTACCGCCGATAGATGTCAAGGCCGTGGGCGACGGCGAGCGCCGGAAAGAACGCCACGACCCAATACGCGTACCAGCGCCTGAGTAGAACCAGAAGGCAAAGGAGTAATCCGGTCGCTACCAGCCTACCCGCACGCTGTTCGCTGAGCGGCCTGGCGAAATGGAGCAGCAAGATGCCTCCTATGGGTACGACTCCCACCACATCGGGGAACCCCCGCAGTGCGGCCACCCATAGCATATGGAGTAGGGGGAGACTTGCGACGGTCAACACGAAAGGCGCAAAGGATCGCCGGGGGATGCCTGGGCGAAACAGCCACTGTAGCAGCAGACCCATGACGAGTATAGCCGGCAGCAGATAGATATTGGTAATGGCCAATATGTACGGCAGGCGCCCGGTTCCGAACAACCATCCCACCGGAACCAGCGGCAGTACCGGCAGCAGATTGTAGTCGTCTCGCCGAACGGAGCTGAGCAGAGAGCCAAGGGTAGCGGTGGGATGCTGCGCGAGCGATGCGGTAAGGTCGCGATACCGAAGCCAATAATGGGACCAGTCCCAGAAGTAGATCGTGCGTTCCTGGGTCACATAGTAGACTGTAAACAGATTGGCAACGGCAACGACCGCAAGGCAAGCCGCCACAGCCCCGCCATATCCCCCGAGCGATCGGGACGCTGCGCGCTCCGCCATCATGACGGATTGGTGTTGCAATTGGAGCCTGCGCACCGCTGCTCGATCAATGACCAGAGCTGTCCACTGCTCTTGTACACATTGAACCCCGCCCTGACCTTTTTTCTCCCTCTCAGACCGTACTCTTTTCGTAGTCCTGGATTCTCCAGGAGCTTTTGAATGGCGTCAGCGATGGCCTCTCCATCCCGCGCCGGTACCAACAGGCCATTCCTCTGATCTTCAATGAGTTCCGGGATCCCCGAGATCCTGGTCGACACAACGGCCGTCTCACAGATCAGCGCCTCAACCAGGACCGTCGGGATCCCATCCCGCTCGCCATCACCCGCATACACAGATGGGGCAACCAGGATATGCTCCGGTCCGAAGTATTCCAATACCTTATCATTCGTCAGCGCTCCGGCAAACGTCACGCAGTCCCACAGATCATACTCCTCCGCCAGCGCCTGGAGTTTGCCTCTTTCCGGCCCATCGCCGATGAGCATACAGTGTGGAAATAGACCGCGTTCCTTAAGGAGAACGAGGGATCTGAGCAGATAGTCAAAGCCCTTCTTTTCTACCAACCGTCCAACGGCCATGATGAGCGGACTCGCCTGATCAACGCGCTGCACACGATCTCGTCCGTATTCGGGATCGATCCCCAAGACAATCCTTCGGATCCTGTCACGAAATGCCCCGGATGTCATTGAGATAAGCCGCGACGCGCAGTAGCCGGTCGTTGCCACAACGAAGGCGGCCCCCTCAATCTTCTCATAAAGCATCCTGAAGTCGGACTCGTGTTCAAAGTCCACGAACGTGCTGATACTGAAGGGCAGATGGAGGAGCGAGGCGGCAACCATCGCCCTTGTCGCGGGGTAGGTGGACCCGTAGGCATGGATACAGGTGATACCGCGCCTTTTCAGCAGCCCGATGAGACCGAATGATTGCACCGGGTGAAAGACATTATGAAACTGTTCGAAACGAAGGAACAACAGCTTGTCCCCATGGGAGTGGGGCCGATACAGGTGGATGAGCTCCGCCATCCTGCGCGGAGAGCGGACGAGGAAAAAGAGATAGCGAAGCACAGCGGCCGTTCGAGACAATCTGGGCACCATAATAGCCCTCTTCAATAGCTCCTGCGCCTCCGGATGGAGCACCCCGTAATCGCCTTCCTCCAAGGCAATGACATCGCAGTCGGCGCCCTGCTCAATCATCGCGAGGATCTCACGATAGACAAACGTGTGCGAGATATCAGGCAGTACGGGAATGAGGATCCCCACCCGAACGGGCTTCCCGGATTGTTTCGAGACTCGATCGCCGGGCGCGGGCCGACGCCACATCGACAGCATAAGACAGGTCATCACCGTGGCGATACCGGAGACCATCAGACAGGCCAGCATGTCGGCAAGGGCTCTCATCCGGCGGCTGAAGGACAGACCGACTTCTTGAAGTCTGCCGTCGAGAATGATCCTCCTTTCGGCTGGGATTATGAGCGAGAGGACAATGGCATCAGAAAGATGAACAACCTCGCGTGAATTCCGACACGGAATCACAACGAGGTCGACGCGCGCTTTTCGTAGCTTCCTGATAAGCAGCATGCCCTCTTTCCATGATCCGGCGGCACGGCTATCGTAGACACAGAACTTGTTGATGTGAGGATTGCCTGAGAAGGATTCCACCTGCTCTCGCTGCAGCAGTAATGTCACCTCTGCGCCGGGAAATTGCCCGCGCAGATGCGCAAGCGCTCTGTTCGTTTGATGGACATCCGCCGAGCGAAAAACAAGTACTTTTTTCCTTCTCTGGGTCGTCATCTTCGATGGCCTTCTACGGCTTTCTTACGGCGAAGGGATTCTCTCGTCCGGCCCCCTGAGCCCGACCAGTTTCAAGAACAGGCGCTTGACGCGTCGGCGCCGGCTGATGGCCTTCCAGACCGGAGACCGATACATTTTTGCGACGAGTTGCTCGACCGCAAGACTCACGACAACCCGCTCTCGTAACTCCGGACTGATGGTATTGGGTTGGGACAGGATCCCGGTGAGTCGGGCGACATGCTCTTCCAGCTCCTCCGCCCGCTTCTGCTGGCTCAATTTCTCCTGCCAGATACGGTGTGTAACGGGTTCCAGCCGCTGCGTTTCCAACCAGTGGCAGTAGCGATCCAGCGCCAAAGACCAATACTCGAAATCCTCACCCGTCCCATGGTTACCCTGTAACACGTCGGCCAGGTGTTGCGACACAGCCTCGACCATCTTGGACAGGGGAAACTGCTGCCGCACTCGTTCGCGCGCGGCGGCTCCCATCGCCTGCCGTACTCCTGGATGCTCCAGCAAGGACAGGAGGGTTTCCACGAACCGGTCGATCTCACCCGGACCCCCTAGCGGGATGAGGACGCCGACCTCGGACGTCACCAACTCTCGTTGGCCGCCGACATCGGACGCGACAACCGGGAGCCCCATGGCCATGGCCTCATAGAGCGTCAGGGCGATCCCCTCCCACTGAGACGGCAACAGTAAGATATCGGCCTCGCGGTAAAACTGGCCCGTATCCCTCCGAGCTCCCCAGAAGACGCACCGCTCCGACAGACCAAGATCGTAGGACAGCTTCTTGACCTCGGGGAGATCCGGACCGTCGCCGACAATCCATACCTGGAAGGGGGTTGTCGTGCGCTTATCAAGCCGTGACACGATCTCCATCAGGACCTCGGGCCGCTTCTGCTCACAGATGCGCGCCATGTAGAGCAGAACGGGGGTCGTCACGGGACAGCGTACCTCCCGACGAAGGAGGCCTGGCGTGAAGCGATCCGGGCTGAACTCGCCCTCCGCGTCGATGTTGGTATAGACACAGTGCACCTTTTCCGGAGAGCGAGAGAATTCCGACGTATACATCTTCAGCAGATGTTGCGAGCTGACAAGGCTCCGTTCCAGTGCGGGGCTTGACATCATGGAGCAATGCGCATATCCTCCACCCTTCCAGTGCATCTCCTCGATATGCACAAAATCAAGGACCTTCAGTTTGGGAAAAATCTTCTTCAAGACGGGCGAACACAGATACCCGTATTCGCTGTTGGAGATAAAGACCGCCGAGATGTCCCGGCTCCTGATGAAATAGACCAGGAATCTGAGCCAGTCTTCAACGGGCAGGAAGTTCGGCAGATGGAAGATCTCCGGCGTCAACTCAGCAAATCGATCCCCCCACGGGTTTTCACTTTTCAGCGTCGTCACCACGTACGGGCGAAAGCGAGCACGATCGAGGCCGCGCAGCACATCGAGATTGAATTTATCCGCCCCACCCATGTTGAGCCATGGCCAGATGAACAGCACGCCTGGGCGGTGGTCCGACGAGTACTGGTTCACAAACGGCAGATGGTCGTTAATAAACGGATAGGGGGGCGGCCAGGGAGGTTCCGGCGTCGAAGGCAGGCCATCCTTATAGAGTCGCGCATGTTTGACGCGCCTGTACTCGGCAAACCATCGGTTATAGCCCTCATCCGTCTCAATCTGCGCAAGCATTGAATTGGGTCGGCGGCGGTACCAGCACAAATACTCTGGGATGACTTTACTGGTGAAACCATGTTCGATCATGCTTAGCCAGTAATCCCAATCCTCATAGCCGCGCCGTATCGACTCATCATACTGTCCGCACACAAAATGGGCGCTCCGCCGAATAACACTCGTGGGCACCAGAAAATTCTCTCTCAACATCTGCTCGCGCTTAAACTCCCGCAGCCACAAGTAATTCTGCTCCCCAAAGCCGATGACCGCACTATGGGCCCATGCGCAGTGCGGATGCGTCTCCAGAAACCAGAGGCACTTTTCCAGGAACGTTGGAGCGAGCAGATCGTCGGCATCAAGCTGGGCCACGTATTCGGAACGAGCCTCTTGGAAGCCATAATTCCGGCTGGCAGCAAGACCTGCGTTGGCACGATGAATGACACGCACCCGAGGATCTTGCTGCGCGAGCTCGTTCAGCACGCCGACAGCCCTTGGGTCGGTCGATCCGTCATTGATGATCAACCACTCGAACTCGCGGAAGGTCTGACGAAAGACGCTCTCGGCCGTTTCACCGATAAACTCCACCATATTGAAAAACGGCGTCATGATCGTCACCGCAGGATTGCACGCACCGGAATCCTGGTCCAGCTCAACAAACGCCCGATCAATGCGTATTGGTTTCATTCGTGTGTGTTGGTCTCCATCGCCTGCCGGCCGCTCAGCAGGCGCAGACGCCGGCCGATCCGCGTCCAGGCCTGCTCTTCCAGGTCATCCAACGTCCGACCCACCTTCGCCCGCTCGTGCTCCAGCACAGCAATGCGGGTGTGTAGGGACTCAAGGGCTCGACGATGCTCCAGGACCAGCGCCTCGCGCTGCTCCGCCTCCCGCTGCCAGTTCCGTACCTGCTCCTCCAGCCGTACCGTGGCGGCCTCACGCTCCGCTCCCTTCGCCCGGAGGTCCGCAACCAGCGCCTCGCGCTGCTCCGCCTCCTGCTGCCAGTTCCGCACTTGCTCCTCCAGCCACGCCTTGGCGGCCTCAAGCTGGGCCGTCCATGTCCGAAGTTCTGTAAGCGTCCTCTCGCGCTGCTCCGCCTCCTGCTGCCAGTTCCGTACCTGCTCCTCCAGCCACGCCTTGGATGTCTCAAGCTGGACCGTCCATGTCCGAAGTTCTGTAAGCGCCCTCTCGCGCTGCTCGGCCTCCTGCTGCCAGTTCCGTACCTGCTCCTCCAGCCACGCCTTGGATGTCTCAAGCTCCGCTGCCCACCTGTGCACCTTCGCCAAGGCCTCTACCGAGGCATGCAACCACTCTGCCTCCTGTGCTCTGCCCGGGTGTTGGCGGTACTCTGCCAACACCTTCCGGCCGGCGAGGGCTATCTCCCGGACGCCCCTGTCGAACCGGTAGCGGTGCGTCTCATTGTCTGCATGCCACCGGTACTGGACCAAGGGTTGGCTGAGGAAGGCGACTCGTCGGTTGAAACAGAGCTTCATCCACAGGGCATAGTCACACGCAAACCCGAGATCCGGGTCAAATCCACCGGCCTTGACGAGCTCCTCCCGTCTCACAAGGACACTCGGCGCACAGATGAGGTTTCCCTCAAACAGCAGACGTCGAAGGTACGCGCCGCCATCAATCGTGAAATCGACCTCGGACGCCTCCACCCACCGGGATGGCGGATACGGCGCCGACGGCTCAATGAGGATCTCCACTGCCGAATGCACGATCCCGATGGTGGGATCAGCCCGAAGAACGTCGAGTTTCCGCGCCAGGTTGTCCGGCTGCATCCGGTCGTCTTGGTGGAAGAGACACAGGTACTCACCGCGGGCCAGGGAGACGGTGCGATTCCAGTTCCCTGGAATGCCCAGGCGCACCTCATTCTCGTAGAGGACAATGCGAGGATCGCACAGGGAGCGAACGATCTCGACGGTCGTATCGGTAGACCGATCGTCGACCACGATCAGTTCGAGGTCCTGGATGGTCTGATCCAAGACGCTTCGGATCGACTCGGCAATAAACCGCTCGCCATTGTAGGTAGGGATGCCTACGGAGACCTTTGGGGGGGCCACTGCCAGACCCGCTCTCGCCACACTGCACACGTCACGGGCGGAAGTGTTCCGCCCCGCCTTTTCTCAACCCTCTCCAGAAGGAGAGAATGCGCAACCCTTCATGAAAGGGGATATACGCCAGATGAAGCAGATACCGATTGTCTCGACAATACCTGTACTCCTCTCGGACCACATGCCATGACCACCTGAGAAAGTATGAGAGCGGCGCATGAGATGGAGGACCGTAATATTCCATCCCGTAGGCTCGGGACAGGTAGGGAATCAACTCGCCGTTAAGACGAAATCGGCTCGCCCAGTACCGAAGCGACAGGGGATGGCTGTGATACACTGAGGCTTCTGGGACATAGAGAACATGGTGGGATTCCGGCAGCAGCCGTCGCCAGATATAGTCCTCGGCACCCGGGGCCGACTCGTCGAAGGGGAAGCGCACCACGACCTCTCGACTGATCGCGCAGTTGGCCGCGGAGAAGATGACCGATGGACCGTCTGCATGATCAGAGGGAAATATCCGGTTCAACTCCATCTCCTCAAAGGGATTCAGCCCCTGTCGTGGCTCTTGTCTCCCGAAGGTCGCGACCACACCGTTATCGCCTGTCAGCGGCTCAACCAGACGTGTGAGCCACAGCCGGTCCGTCGGCGTGCAATGGGCTGAGAGATACACGATATACTCCCCTTTGGCAATCTGCGCTCCGCGATTCAAGGCGCGCCCAAAGCTGAACTCGTCGGGACTCATAGAATACACCGCGACGGGAAACCTGCGCGCGATTTCGAGAGTGCCGTCTCGGGAGCCCGAGTCCAGGACGATCACCTCGAAGAACCCATCGTACTCCTGGGCAAAAAGCTGCTCCAACACCTCGCCGAGGAACCGAGCCTCATTCCTGCTTCGAATAACGATGGAGATATCCACGGTCTCATCCGGCCGCTGATGCCGTTGGTTCGAGAACCTCCTCACCATTGGTTAGAAGTCCCCCGTGGGGGTCATTGCGAGGCGAAGCCGAAGCAATCTCACCGTTCTTCGCACCTTCAAAAACAAGGCGCCTTTTCAAGAGAATCCGTCGTGTTCGACCTCCAATCGAATCGTATTCTAGCGTTACTTAATGACGATATCAATAAGTTCACATGCTATTGGTCCCCGCACAAGCAATGAAACACGGACGATTCACGTGTCCGTTCATCCTTGAGTTGTAGAAGGACACGGTGGGCATCCTCAGGACAGACTTCTTGTGCGCGCTTCAATAGTTTCATCACCGGACCTGGAGATATCGGCGTACGTTCTTTTTTACGACTCACCGCGCAGACCGTTGCAATCGAGCCTGTGTGATTTCCGAAGCTGTCGCATCTCATGCATGGTTGGGTTCAGCACCTCATTCCATCAACGCGAAAGGGAATGCCCGCTTGTCGCGTCCCGTTGACGGTCCGGGGGAGACCCGACGCTGCGCCGAACGAGCGACAGATAAAGCTGTTCTATCTCAATCGCATGCGCTCGAATTGATTTGACCTCGACCTCATCGGCGTTCCCTCGCAATACGTCGATCAGGTGCGGTTCGACTGCAATCCGACCCAGGGCGATCGCCAGGGAGTCCACCGATCCGACCTCGAACAGCAGACCATTCTCGCCGTCGCGCACCAACGCCGGGATCCCGCCCACCCTCGCCGCAATGACGGGTACCCGCACCGCCAACGCCTCATGGATCGTCAACGGCGCATTCTCCGGCCAGATCGATGGGACGACGAGCAGATCGAGGCCGCTCAAGATCCCGGCGATCTCATCGTTGCGGAATCCGCCCATGAATCTTACCGGCTGCCCGGCCGCCTTCTGCTGCAACTGTTGAGCGTACTCGGGGGTTGCGGTCGACTCTCCGTAGATCAGCAGTTCGGCCTTATCACTCCCCAGCCGGCCGAAGGCCTCAATAAGCAGGTGCACCCCTTTGTGAACCACGATGCTCCCGATGAACCCGATCCGTAATCGGTCAGCCGGCCGTTTCTGAAAGCCCTTGAACAATTCGAGCGCAATGCCGTGCGGCAGCCGGATAATCTTCTCGGGAGGCACGCCATGGGCAATGAACCGTCCGCGAAGGAACTCCGACGGGGCGATCACCAGATCTGCCTGCAACAACCACCGGCGCATATAGTGGGTTCGGTAAATCCCGGCCAGCCGCCCGATCCATCGCAGGCCCATCTCGGCGCGGGTGTTCATGACCAGCGGGTGCTGGATACATGAGGCGCACTTGGCCCCCGACCCCGGCCCCTCGCAGATCCCAAGGGCCGACGTGAGCAACTGGGTCCGGTGGCATAGATACCAGTAATCATGGAGGGTGAAGACAACCGGCAGGCGGCGGCGCTTTGCGACACCCACCATGGTAGTCGAGAGCCTGACGGTATGTTGGAAATGCACGATGTCGGGCCGCCATTCACGCAACAACCGATCGAATGCCCTGTCGACCGCAGGGTCGCTCAAGCTGCGGCGAAAGGCCCGGACGATCCCATATCCCCGCCGTCGGTCCTGATCGATCAGGAACCGCCGAACGGGGAAACCCTCATACTGGTCGTCTCGCTCCGTGGAGGACGCGCCGGCTGATCCCTCCTCCCTGGTGTAGATCCGGACCTCATGGCCTCGATCCCGCAGGCCCTTCGCCAGGCTGAAGGTATAGATCTCAGTGCCGGCCACATGTCGCGGCAGGAACTGATGTACCACCAACAAGACCCTCATCGATGCCTCAACGGCGCGGCGCCTTCGCACACCGAACCGACTCATACAACGCTTCAAGCTCGGCTGCGTGCCGGCCCATCGGCGTAACAACAGGGATCCCCTCGCGCAGGTGCTCGACAAGTCCGCGATGCGCGATCAGACGTCTGAGAACCCGCTGCAGGTCCTGGGGATCACCCACCTTGAACAGGAGCCCGTTGACCCCATCCTGGACCAGTTCAGCCATCCCGCCGATGTCCGAGGTCACAACCGGAATCCCGGCCAGAAAGGCCTCCTGGATGGTCAGGGGTGAATTTTCACACCAGATCGACGGAACCACCAGGACATCGATCCCCTCCAGAATCCTTGCGATCTCCTGATGGCGGTATCCGCCCATCAGGCGGATTCTGGAATTTGTGATGAGGCCTTTCACGTGCTCGTCATACGAAGGGAAGAAGTGGTAGGGAACGAAATCTCCGTAGATCTTCAGTTCCACATCATTAGCCTCGACGCCGTTAAAGGCCTCCACGAGCACATGCACCCCTTTGGACAGGAGCAGATTCCCTATATAGCCGAATCTGAGCCCGGACGATGGGGTCCGTCGATAGTCGGCAAACCGCTCGATCGGATAGCCGTTGCGAAGCCGGATGAGCCGTGTGGGCGGTATACCCCATTGAACGAATCGATCCCGCAACCATTCGGATGGGGAGATGAAGAGGTCCACGAGCCCGAGCATCTCGCGGAAATGGTGGAGTCGCTTCTCAACCTCGACCGAGAACGCATCTCCATCCGAACCGTCGTTGCTCGATAGCCGCCGAAACGCCTGCTTCGCCAGCCCTTTGATGGGCGACAGCACACGTTGCAGGAGGGGACCGGCGGCGTGGTAGCCCCGCGCCATCGCTCCATACGTCGCAGAGTACGGCAGGAGTTGCGGCAACAGGCACGTCAGGCAGCCATCGCGAGATGGGCCCTCGCACCGCTCCGATCCAGGCCTCAGGAGCTGCCCCAGATGACACATCCACCAGAAGTCATGGTGGGTATACAGGACGGGGATATCCCGCCTTTTCGCCTCCATCAGCATGGTCGTGGACAGACACGTCAGGTGGTGGACATGGACGATGTCCGGTCGGATCTCGTCCAAGAACCTCCCGAACTCGCAGTCGATCATGCCGTCGCGATAGGTCTGTTCGAACGATCGGACCTCTCTGAACGTCCGATTCAGCTTGGAAACCGGGAGCCCTTCATAGCTATCGCGGACGACCAGATACTCGGGCAGGTCAGGGCGCGCGATCCGATAAAAGACGTGGACCTCATGACGTGTGATGAGCTCACGGCACAGGTTGAAGAGGTAGAGTTCCGACCCGCCGATATTGTCCGGTGGGAAGGCATGGATGACCTGGGCAATCCTCATAGGTCATCCACCGTCCCCGCGATCCGGCTGCTTCACCGGACGGAAGACACCCAGCAGAAGCCGCAAGCCTGCCACCACTCTGTACGTACGCGTCTGCTGGACGGTGGCCCATTCCTGTCGGATCCTGGCGGCCTCGGTCTCGGCCTGAGTCAGCAGCTTGCGGAGCCGGACGGTTTCAGTCTCGGCCTGAGTCAGCAGCTCGCGGAGCCGGGCGGTCTGCTCGCGGAGTTCAGTCGTTTCAGTCTCGGCCCGTGTGAGCATCTCGCGGAGCCGGGCGGCCTCGGTCTCGGCCCCGGATACCCGCTCCTGCAGCCGATCCAACTCGGCGTCACGGACAGCGAGACCCCGTAGAGCCTGTTCCAGTCGCTTGTCATCCACCGCCGCGTGGGTCTCTGCCGACCCCGGTGTTCGGGATACCATTGTGGCCTCCTGATACAATCGCTCCAGCGCCTCCACGTGCACCTCCATCGCCGGGCTTGGGGATACAGGAATGGCCGACCTCATCACCCCCAGCAGCTCCGGCCGGTCAAGAATCTCCTGAATGCGCGCCGCCAACCCGGCGGTGTCGCCGGCAGAAAAGATCAATCCCGCAGACCCTGCTCGCTCAGCAAGTGCCCCTCGATCCGACACGATCACCGGCAGGCCTGCGCGGAACGCCTCATCCAATACGAGACCGAACGACTCATGGGCAAGAGATGGAAAGACGGCGAGGTCCAGATCGAGTCCGGCCAGATCGGACGGGACATAACGCCCATAGAACCGCACCTGCAACCCGGTCGCCGCCGCCTGAAGCTCCTCCAGATACCATGGAGGCGCGTCGCCGCCATACAGGTGGATCGCTACCCGGTCCGGTTCGGCCAACCGGCGTGCGGCCTCGAGGAGGAGATGGACCCCCTTGAGAGGCCAGAGGTTCCCCCAATACCCGATCTGAAGGGGTCGGTTCGGGAATCCGGCTGTCGGATCACGGGTTGGGGAAGGCCACTCGACAAGGCTGCCATGCGGCAACACCCGCGCACGATCGAAGACCGCCCCCATCGTCCGGCAGAGGAGTTGCTTCTGGGCTTCCGACGGCACCACGAGGCAGGCGGCCAGTTCGAGCTCCCTGGCCAGCGTCCGTACGCGGATGTCGATCGCGCTCGCGATCTCCGCATCGTCCTGCCAAGGCGTCCGCTCCACACAGTTGAGACAGGCGGCTGGTGACGAAGGTTCGGTGCAGAAAGCACCGTCCCGTGTGAACCGCATCCCTCTGGGACAGGAGATCCAGAGGTCATGGATCGATACCACAACCGGGATCCCCTCCCCGGCGCAGACCGCCACAAGATTGTCCGTGAGGCGCATCCAGTGGTGAAGGTGCACGAGATCGGGACGCGCGAATGCCAGGAACTCACGAAACAGTCGAGCCGCCCCGGGGTCGAAGGATCGCGTCCAGTGCCCACGGTGCCAGCCAGAAAGATCGCCGGCGTACCGGCTCAGCCACACCCCATCACAGCGGTTTGTCAACAACCGGGGCTCTGGAGCTCCCTCGTCTGTCCCGGCCAGCACCAGGCACTCGTGGCCTCTGGCCGTAAGGGCCTTGCCCACCGCCGCCATATAGGCCTCCGTTCCACCGACCTCGTGCGGGAGGGCGCGATGGGCGATCTGCAGGATCCTCACCCCCGTCTCACCTCCTGATACGCCTCGACGTACCGAGCCGACGTCAGATGGATGGTCCGGTAGGCGTTCAGACCGGCCACCATGTGAAGATAATCGTTGTACCGGAGCTGACTTTCATACTGTTCTACGGCCTTGCGCTTCACCTCCCAGACAGGGGTGATGTCGATCACGTGGGTTGGTGTAACCGTCGCCCAGATCTCATAGCAGTAGTCCTGTACGGGGGCCGCGTGCTGACGAAGCGCTGCTTCAACGCCTACCCCAAGCGCCCAGTGGTCCGGGTGGATCTCCCTCGCCGACGGCCGATAGACGATGTCGGGTCGATCGGTATCGAACAGTATCCTCAGCCGTTCCGACAGGTCGTCGGCCTCTGCGAGCCGACCGTCCGGATAGTCCCAAAAGACCAGTTCCTCCACCCCCAAGATCGCCGCGGCCCGTCGGGCTTCTGTTCGCCGCAGCGCCACGTAATCCTGCCCGGCGTAGTAGCCCAGCGCATCGCCTGCCGCCCCGTCCGTCACGACGACCACCTTCACGCGATCGCCCTGGCGGCGGTGTAGTGCGATGGTCCCACCGCATCCCAGACTCTCATCGTCAGCGTGCGGGACCACGACCAACACACGTCCATGCGGCGGGGCTGTCAAGACCTTCGGGGGCTCAGGCGGCATCACATCACGGTCATTAACGTCTCAGCTCGATGCGGGCGCAATAAATTGCGCCCCTACGCAGACCGCGCTGTTCGTGCTTCGCCTGTCGGCGCGCCCATAGCGATGGAGTTCCCTCCGACCCGTCATTGCGAGCGACCAACGGGAGCGCGGCAATCTCACCGTCGTTGTCCTGAAAGATTGTGAGATTGCTTCGGCTTCGCCTCGCAATGACATGACGGATTTTGTCGACAATGACCGCGCTTCGTACCGCATTCATCAATAGATGTCCGAATCGCCCATGGTGTAGTACCATTGCGCGTTCACCCGCTCCAGCGAGATCTCGGGCGTTTTGGTCAGGGCGACAAGGTGATACAGCGTGGGCTCGGATCGATAGCCTCGCTCCAATAGCAGTTGGGTGGGCCATCCCGAGGGTCGAAACCATGCCTGCAGTTGGGTCATCCCGGCCTCGCGCGCCGCTGTTTCACAGTAGGCAAGAAGCGCCTGGGCTACCGGCAATGCGCCATCCGGGACGAGCCAATCCACCAGGAAGGCGATCGACTGATCCGCGATCCCAAGCCGCAGGACGGCGATCCCTGCAAGACTTCCGCCGAACCGCCGACGGGCCGCAAGCAAGATGTACCGAACGTCGGGGCAATCGGCATATCGCCAGTTGAGGTATCCGGCATCCCGCACGGTCGCGACACCCACGCTTGGCCCGACTTGCGTCCAGAGCCGGTCAACGTCTTCGCCAAAGCGATCGACCGGCTCGACGCGGAAGCGACTGGCCCTCCAGGGCAGCGGCCCACCCCGGTGATCATTCAGCTCCAGGACCAGGCGTACGACCGGATGGAGCGGGACGTATCCGGCGACCCGCTCCCCGACCCGCATGGCCTCCGGCGTCGGAAAACCATAGCCGACCGCGACCTTGCCGGAGACCAGGTAGTCGGTGATGTAGGCATTCGCCAATGCCGCGAACAGACCGGGCCGCTTCAGCCCAAGCCTGAAGCGGCGATCCACCATCACATCGATGATCTGGGTAAAGATCTGCGTCGTCGCTCCCCAGCTCACTCGAACGGGCAGTGCGGCGTACTGCCCTACCAACTCCCCGGAAGGCGCCTCCGCCAGCCGGATGTAATCTGAGCCTGCTGGATTGGCCTGGAATTTCCATCGCCAGTGCTCAAGGGTGCGATCGACGCTAAAAACATCCTGAAACAGACTCAGGATTCGGCCTTCATCCCCTGACCGATACGGTCGGATAGCCCACCGTCCGGCGGGGTTCAGACAAATACCCTCATCTTGCGGCTTCATTGAAGACTTCAAGGTAGTAGCCCCATTCACTCCGAATACACGGACGCTCCACCCGTATCTGAGTCCTCTCCAGGCTCATCTCAAACCAGTCATGAAACGCGTCGGAATCGCAATTGCTGCAAAGGTCGATCTCATCATGCCTGCCCATTCTGTGAAGCATCCTCGCCCTGTTCATAGGATCACCGTTCCAGATATCCCGCAGGCTGGCTTCAGGGAACTTCCCGATAAGATATTTCGCATAGTCGGCCGAGCCGGCATAACAGCACAGGACCACATGCCCACTCCAGCCCATCACCAGCGTCTGATCAAGGGACGGGCACGGCTTCTTGAGCACGATCCTCCGATTGACGCTTCTGTCGACCGGCCGCTTCAGAGACACCTGTATTGTATCGACCTTGCCCTTCCAGCGCTCTACCATGAGACCAATATCGGCCTCTTGATGGGCAACCATATTGAGGTATACTCGAGGGGTACCGGCCTTCCTGAGGGACAGCAATCGTTCGATGTTCTGCTCAACCTCAGAAAGGATTGCGCCCTTTCTGTAGTGCTCAAAAACCTCCCTCTGAGCGCCATCGACCGAGAATCCAACCGTGTCGATCTGCAACGCAACAATGGCCTCGGCCTTTCGTGCGTCGAACAACGTGGCATTACAGAGAAACCCCACACCTATGTTCCCTTTATCCTTGGCATAGCGCAGGATGTCCAGAAATTCAGGATGCAGTAACGGCTCCCCCGAGCCTGTGAGGTGAATATTGGCTCTCACCGGCCAGGCGCCTATCTCATCCAGTGCGCCCATCCAGATATCCCTCGGGATGAAGCCGACCTCCCTCTTTCTGGTGACGCCCTCACCCCATTCGGAGCACATCCTGCATCGCAGGTTGCAGCTATTCGTCGGCTCGATCACGAGGCTCTCCGGATAGTCGGGCGCGCTCATCTCACCCGGCGGCCTCCACACCCGCTCCCTGACGAGGCAATGGCTTCACACCTTCTCCGAGAGGCTCGACCTCCCACCGATGGTCCAGGTAACAGAGTCCTATCATCTTGGCTTTTTGGGCAACCCTGAATCTCACCTCGCGCAGCCGTCGATCATAAACGTGCAATCCGTTTCCGTCCAAGAGAAACGCACTCAGCGCGTACTCCCCAGACAGCAGCGGCAAGCGCGGCAGATGGAGGTGAGCGTGTCCGCTTTCAGTAGCCGCCTCCATGGCGACAATGTGAGTTCCGGTCCCAAAACACTCCGTGCCGTCGTTACGAGTCAGAACAACCCCGATGTGAACCGGAGTCGGCGATTGAGGGACGCGGAAAGAGACCGTCACGACAATGTCATCACCGGTCATGAAGATGTCGCGCTCCCCTGAGTCCTCAGCCTTGGCTACGTGAATCCGATCGATCCAGGGAAACGGCGTCACATGATCGGCACCCACAGGCGGTTTGGCCGACGGCAGTTCCCGCTCCCGAAGGTAATTCTCATACGCCCCAGCCACTCGGGACGCCTCCCCCATCTCATGAATTTGACCATTTCTCAACCAGATCAGCTCATCACAAATCATCCGAACATAATACAGGTCGTGGGAACAGAATAGAATCGTCTTCCCTGTTTTCCTGAAACTGTCGATGCGGTCGAAGCACCGTTTCTGGAAATATACGTCCCCGACCGACAGCGCCTCATCAATGATTAACACATCCGGATCGATAGCGGTGGCGACTGCAAACGCCAACCTGATATACATGCCGCTGGAATAGATCTTGACGGGTTGATCCAAGAAGTCGCCGATGTCCGCAAATGCCGCCACCTCAGGCAGCTTTCGCTCCATCTCCCGTGACGGGATCCCCATGATCGCCCCGCTCATCAACGCGTTTTCCCGCCCCGTAAACTCGGGGTTGAACCCGGCGCCAAGCTCCAGGATCGCGGAGACGCACCCTTCAATACGCGCCGTCCCGGCGCTGGGTTGCAGGGTGCCGGCGACCAGTTGCAGCAATGTGCTCTTGCCGGCGCCGTTATCTCCGATGATGCCGAGCGTCGTACCCCTCTTGACCTGAAAGCTGACGTCGCGAAGGGCCCAGAATTGCTTGTGATAGGTCCGACGGCCACGAAACAGGAATTCTTTGAGCCGATCCTGCGGATGGGTGTAGATCCGATAGACCTTGGACAGTTGCCGGGCCTCAACCGTCACCATCACAGTACGTCGGCAAAGGCAGGCCGCATACGCGCGAATACCCGATAGCCCAGCCAGTTCACGATGAGGGCCATCAGCGTCAGCGCAGCGAGGCTCCACCAGGTCGGAATCTCACCCCGAAGGATCAGGCTCCGGTAGGCCTCTACGACGGTATACATCGGATTGATGGTCAACAGGACCTGCATCCCCTGGGGAACCATCGCGGGCGGATAAAAGATCGGCGTGAGGAACAGCCACAGCGTCAGGATGACTCCAAGAATCTGACCGAGATCCCGTACAAAAACGGTCGTCCCGGCGATAAGCCATGCCAGTCCGGTCGTCAATGCGAACTGCAGCACCAGGATCGCGGGCAGGACCAGGATGACCGGCCGAATGGGATGCCCGATGACCAGCAAGACGCCCAGGAGGACGCCGAAGCCGATCAGCTCATTGACGATGCCGGCGATCACCGGATAGACCGGCAGAATCTCCGACGGAAAGATGACCCGCTTGATCAGGTTGGCATGCTCCAGGATGACGCCGGTCGAGCGATTCAGCCCCTCGGCAAAGGCATTCCAGGGGAGTAACCCGCAGAACAGGTAGAGGGCGAAATAGTCCGTCCCCTCTCCGGCGCCGACGCGGACCTTCAGGATGGCGGAAAAGACGATGGTGTACAGCCCCAGCATGATGAGGGGATGGATGATCGACCAGAACAACCCGACGGCAGAGCCTTTATAGCGGGCCAGCAGATCCCTTTTGACGAAGCTCCAGATGAGGGTCCGGTGACGGTACAGCCCAACACTGCAACGCATGCAACCTCCCACTCCGCGAGGACCTGCCCTCCCCGGCCCTCGCGAAAATTACGTCTAGTATAGGAGGAATCCGACAGTATCGTCAAGGAAAAAGCTCGGGAAGATGGGTAGATAGCACACGTTCCAATCGCGTGACCACGGCTGGCTGAGGTGGGGTAGTGCGCGGGAACCTGAAGACCGGCAGTCCGAAACCGCCTGCCTTCTCGTTCGACGACAAGGGCCTTACAAGTCTAAGCCAACATGTGAAGCTCGCGATGTTCTTTCGAGCGTCGAGTATCTTACCGAGGTCACTAGTGTCCCATTTCCGAAATTCGTTGCATATTTGTGGACGTCATTCCGGCCAAGCCCGCATCGCGGGCGCGAGCCGGAATCCAGGAAATACCGGGAGTTTTGGATTCCCGCTTTCGCGGGAATGACGACACATGGAGCGCCGACTTCTTCATCGAACTTTTAACTCAGGACGCTAGCAGGTTGTTGAAAAAGTCCGTATATGTCATTGCGAGGAGCGATGTTTGCGACGAAGCAATCTATAACTTATTGTTTTTTAAGGAGACGAAATCGCTTCACCTCGTCCGAAATGATGGTAGACCGAGTTTTTCAACAACCTGCTAAAACATCATCTGTTACTTACGACACCGTACTACGATGTGAAACGCAAGAACCGCAAGATCCTCTACCGATTTGAACCGGAACGGTTCCGCAAACCGTTCCCGCGAAACACCAGAAGGATCGAGCACGATCAGGGGCTCTAATTCGACGACCTCGAAACCATAGCGACGGAAAAGATCCAGCCAATTAGACATCCTAAATCGATTGCAAAAGACCTCACCCTGCCAGGTGCCGTCGAGAAATCCTCTGAGAGACGCCCCCTCACCATACGGCTGAGCCCTGGTGCTATACTCATCATCTGACCATTCCAGAAACCTCAGAGGACCACAAGTACCATAAGTACCATGGTCCTGCAGATCGATCTCGTGGACGCTGATTCCTCCGGGTCGCAGGACCCTTTTTGTCTCACCAACCGTCCGCTCTGGTTCAGGCACATGCTCGAGAGTCGCAACCGAGTAAATGAGGTCAAAAGAATCATCTTCGAAGGGTAGCTGCCCCGACGAAACCGGACTTCGGTAGTCGATCCGCCGCAAGACCTCGTCAGCGTTTAATGTCTCGGCACAGTGTGGGAACGAGGCATGGGGATAGGTTTTCGTGGCAAAGTAACGCCACCACGCAAATCCTTCTACACACCCCAGGTAGTCTTTCAAGCTCTTATAAAAATGAGGGCTTAAATCTGTAATCTCGACGACATCTACGCCGACTGCCCGCTCGACCCCGGAGGCAACAAAACAAAAAAGCGCCCCAAGATTAATACCAGGTCCAATCTCGAGCACCGAGCGGAGGGGTTGCGCGAGATGCTTGCGTGCCAGAAAGTCGATTTCCGCAAAAACGTGGTGGGCGTAAATTAGCGAGTCATTAACGGATGATCGAGCCCGGACCGCTTTAACGAGCAGTTCGTCTCCGAGCACATTGGCCAGCAGTTCTATTTCGCTAGAGCTCTTAAAGGACAATGAACCAATCAGAGTCTCGAGGAGATTCTTGGCAAACGTAGCGTCCGAGGCAGCCAAAGCGACGCACTCCTGTAGCAACTGTTGCGCATCAGGCCGTGCTTGAAAATCAGGTACTCGCGGCGAAACAGTTTGTGTCAGCAAGGGCCGAAGGTGATTAAGCATGCGAGGCATCCCTGACGATGCCGGCGATCACCGGATAGACCGGCAGAATCTCCGACGGAAAGATGACCCGCTTGATCAGGTTGGCATGCTCCAGGATGACGCCGGTCGAGCGATTCAGCCCCTCGGCAAAGGCATTCCAGGGGAGTAACCCGCAGAACAGGTAGAGGGCGAAATAGTCCGTCCCCTCTCCGGCGCCGACGCGGACCTTCAGGATGGCGGAAAAGACGATGGTGTACAGCCCCAGCATGATGAGGGGATGGATGATCGACCAGAACAACCCGACGGCAGAGCCTTTATAGCGGGCCAGCAGATCCCTTTTGACGAAGCTCCAGATGAGGGTCCGGTGACGGTACAGCCCAACACTGCAACGCATGCAACCTCCCACTCCGCGAGGACCTGCCCTCCCCGGCCCTCGCGAAAAGTAAACGTAGTATATGGGCTATCTAGGGGAATCGTCAAGGAAAAAGTCCCTCCTACCCTCGCCCTCTTCCGTGTGCAGGGATACTCTCCAAGAATAGAGATTGATCGCACAACCCTTTCATGTGTCTGTCATTGCGAGCACCCGAAGGGTGCGCGGCAATCTCACCGTTTTGTGCTCGTGAGCCTGGATAACGTGGGGCGAAGAACGGTTGGATTGCTTCACTGCGTTCGCAATGACGCATCCCAATGTCTATTTTTGGGATACTCGGAAGATGTTGACTTCTTAGAACTATTCCTCCATAAGCATAATGCAACCTAAATGGAGGACACCATGGCGACACTGAATATCAAGAACGTGCCCGACCCGCTGTACAGGAAGCTTCGGGCCCGCGCCAAGCGCGAGCGGCGGTCCGTGGCTCAAGAAGTCATCCACATTCTGACCCAGGCCACCCAAGAGCCCAAGCCCCTCTCGATCCTCGCTTTGAAGGGCCTTGGCAAAGAACTCTGGCGCGGTGTGGACACGGCGACATTTGTGGAGCAAGAGCGGCGCTCGTGGGATTGATGGACGAGATCGGGAGCGGCCCCGTCGCCCTTGATACGGCCATCTTCATCTACTACATCGAGGAACACTCACAGTTTCTGCCCCTGGTCGAACCCGTCTTTGCCGCCATCGACGCCGGTCCGCTCGAAGGCGTCACGTCCGGCCTGACGCTCCTTGAGACGCTGGTGGCGCCTTATCGCTTCGGCAATGGTCCGCTGGCCGAGCGCTACGAAGGACTTCTTACTCGGAGCCGCGGCATTCGGCTGGTTGATCTGCGCCTGCCTCTGCTGCGCGCCGCTGCGCAGCTTCGCTCCGGCACTCTGGTGAGGACACCGGATGCCGTGCAGCTCGCGGCGGCGCTGGCTGCGAATTGCGCGGCCTATCTTACGAACGACAGGGATCTCCCGTCCATCCCAGGGCTCCGGATTCTGCAACTCCGCGACTACCTTCCAGCCGCCTGAGGTCATGGGCTCGGCGTGCCTGTTGTCACGTCTTCTTAAGGTGCCCCAGCAGCACGCGCTTCAATCGTGCTGGGTCTTGTCGCATCCCAGTGTCCTGAGTCAAAAGTTCGATGAAGAAGTCGGCGCTCCATGTGTCGTCATTCCCGCGAAAGCGGGAATCCAGAACCCCCGTTATTTCCTGGATTCCGGCTCGCGCCCGCGATGCGGGCTTGGCCGGAATGACGTCCGCAAATAGGCAACGAATTTCAGAAACGGGACACTAGGCTCCCTCTTGGACTGCGAACGCCGCGATTACACCGTCAGAATCGTCAGGCGCGGAAAGGTTGCGCGATAGAGTCGGTCGTCAAGGGTGAGTAGGCGGAATCCATTGTGCAGAGCATGAGCCCCAATGACAAAATCGGCAAGAATGCGACGAGGACCGGCGTCACGGTGTGCTCTGCGGTGGGTCACATACTATTGGAAGGCACGGCCCGCCGCGCGCCAGACCGCTTCGTTGAGATGCCAGTCTACCGCAATGCTGGTCTCCCTGCAGAACGAATCGAGAAACGCTTCCGATCTGGCAGGAGCGGCAATCACGAGACTCCCTCGCCCCAACGCAGCATCCAGTGCCGAACGCGCCGACGTGTTCAGACTGTCGTCCTCGTTCCAGAGCGCGATCAGGACGTTGCTGTCGATCGCCGTCGTCATCGGCCGCGTATTGCGCGCACCCAGCGCATCACGGCCTTTTTGCCGCGCTGAATGCCTGGAGTCCCGATCCCCCGGTACTTTTCAAACGGACTCTCGACTCGCACGGGGCGCACGCGAATGCCGATGCTGTCCTTCTCGAAAAGTAGCGTGTCGCCGGGCCGAACACCCAGGGCCAGCCGAACATCCTGTGGCACGGTGATCTGACCCTTACTGGTCATACGTGCTGCATTCTTCACGATCGCCTCCTATCGTTCTTACTTTAGCATAGCACTCCTTACTGGGCAAGGCGGTGGGTTTCGCGAAGACGTGCATGCGTAACAGCTTTCGCGCAAAGCGCGAAAGAACGTGATGAATCACAGGACGAGCGTTTTCTGCTGACGACTACTTGGCGAGCTATTGGTAACTCGGGCGCCTGTTATCACCCACTCTTAAGATAAGGATGACTCAGCAGCAGACGCTTCAATTGTTGACCGAAGTTGAGATACGCGGGAATCGCCCTAGGCGGCTGTTGGCCTGACCCAGCGACGGTAAAGCGTGGTGGCGATCACAGCGTATCGGCGCCCGGAACCATCACGGTCACCCCTTCAAGGCGAGAGAAGTGTTTCCGGTCGAACGTACAGGCAATCGTCAGCCCGAGCCCCCGCATCCAGACCGCGCTATAGGCATCGATGAAGTCTACATTCTTTTCGGCATAGCAGAGCATAGCCTGCAGTATCAGCTCGCCATCTGCCACCTCCAGCCCTGGTGTGTTCAGGATGGTCAGTACCTTCTCTTTGATGTCGCTCCTGGGAAGTTGATAGAAGGCTTCCAGCGTCCACACCATTTCTGCCATAACCAAGGTGTTGGTGACCAGGGCCAGCCCTCCCGCCGCTGCACGACGGAGCAACTGCTCGACGGCATCCGCTTGTTCCGGCACATCGTTGGTGAGATAGCGCAGGAAGAGATTGGTGTCGACGAAGAGGCGTTCAGGTTTCATTCTCGATCACCTTGCGAGCATGGAGTTCGAGTATCTGCCGACGGATGGCGGTGAAATCCTGGGGTCCAGAGACAGGGACACTTCCCCGCAGGTCCAGCAAGGTGCGGGTGAGGGGCTGCAGGATGACTTCGTCGCCCCGACGGACGAAGAGGAGGCGATCGCCCTCTTGAAGATTGAGCCAACGGCGAATCGTTTTGGGAACCGTAATTTGTCCCCGACGTCCGACTTTTGTCACATTCATCGGATTAATACTCCTTTGACAGACAAATTAGCAATTCGCCTGACATAATTAATTTACCTGTCAAGTTAAAATGTGTCAAGCACGGTCGGTGGGGTGTGATTCCAACTCTCAACTGACTCGGGGAAGGACGGAGAGCAGTCTATTTTGGTCTGATAGGTGGCAACGACTTCCTTACGACAAACGCCATCGAGCACTGTTCCGGTGGGAGCGATACCCTCTCGCGTCATATGTATGCATGGAAGACTTAACATGCGATCGGTGGTTCACCCCTAAGGACAACACGGGGTCGTGGCGAGCGACACGCTGGTGATCGCCACATTGGTCCGGCGGTTAGAGGGGTCGAGGGGATTACTCCCGGGCACGACCCCAAAGGCCGAAAAGGTGTAGGTCCCCGGGAGGAGATCCGAGGATACTCTCAGCGTCGTGATCGGTAACGGGTTGGGCAGGTCGGGCACCGCAAAGGACTGGACGGCGGGCATCGGTATTGAGGAGAAGCTGACGAGGTCCGTGGGCAACGGACGAGACATCGCACCTCCCTCTGCGCTTACCGGCTCAACTCCTGCATCAGGTCCTGCGCCAGGGTGACAGCCTCTTCTGCGTTGGCCAACGCCTGACGGGCGTCGGTCTCACTGAAAAGCTCCCAGGGTGTGCGACCTCCCATTTCATCTCCGTAGTCGGTTTGTACGTGGATATCAGGACCCATCAGCTCCGCCAATTCAATGAGGCATCTTATCCGATCTTGCGCGGGACCCGGAAACAGCCCGTCATCCAACGCTTGGCGGAGGGCCACAGCAGGGTGATGCGTACGACCGACCGGTCCCAGCAACGCCAGCACCGATTTAGCGGCATTCTCCACCGCCAATTGCGCGTTGTCCACTGCAGCGCGCCAGCGTGTCAATTCCACATCCTGACGCGCCTCGCTCAAAAAGCCCTGAGCGATCCGGAGGCGATACTGCACCTGCTCCCGGCCGGTCATGATGCTTGGTCCCATTGCAGCGACCAGTTGAAACCGGGAAAACGTTCCCAACGCCAGACCAGATCACGACCGGCCCGCTCTCGGATCAAGCCGCGCCTGCGAATCAACTCTCTGAGTTGCGCCAACCGATCGGTGGCATACCCCTCGGGGTCATAGAGCACAATGCCGTCCAGGGCAATATCCAGCCACAGAGGAGGCAGATGGGCGGCAAACTCCTGAGGGGTGTTCGCGAGGAGGGCGACACGTCCCCTCCATGCATCGGGAAGCAAGCGCTTCAGCCGCTGATGTCGCTCAAGAATCCGGCCGGGAAGGTGGTGCGCCAGCACAAAGACATCCCAATCACTCCCCTCCCCGGCATCCCCTCGCGCGCGCGAGCCAAAAAGGGCGACAGCGACCAAGTCGTCACCGAGCCCCTCTCGGAGCGCAGCTACGACATCACTCAGGCACGCGCTCTCAGTGATTTCCTGGCCTGCCACCTTGTTCCTCCTACGAGCCTCGTTACAGCGGGAGATCGCCACAGCCACCCAGCGAAACAAACGAAAGTCTCACCCAATGCCCTGTCAATGTCAAACAGAAAAGACTGGAAGAAAGGTCGGCGACAAGACCGCAGATTAGAGAAGCGCTTGTCGTAATCCGAGCAGTCGTTGCGCTGGGCTACCGGCGCCAAACATGCCCTGCTGATCGCAAGGCGCGTTCATCAAGAAGGTGTGCCATTAGAGATTCAGTGACTTGGAGCCGTCAGTCATCTAACACGCAAGATACTATATCGGAAGATATCGCTTTGCGAGTTGTGATTGACAATGACGGAAGTGTTCGTTACTTTATTAAAATATGGTTACTTAACATCAATAGTGGTTTAATCGTGCCAAAATCTGTATAAATCGGCTAACTATATATGACGCTAGCAAGGGTGATTCAAGGTGGGTCCAACTGCGCAAGCATCAACAACGCGTGACGGAAGATGCTCAACTTCAATGAGGAAACTTCGAGAATCTTTCTCAGGAGGTGAGCCTGACCCCATAACGGACATTCGCGCTTCCTTCGAAGTTCGCAAACAGGTGGAGCAGACGACGTCAATTGGTCGGGAGCCTTTCGTCGCCCGAGGCGTAGTTCATGCTGAAGAAAGGAGGAGCTGGGGTGAAAGTTCGACAGAAACTAATGGGCGCATTTCTACTGGCTGGTAGTCTATTTGGTCTGTCCTCAATGGCGGAAGCCTTATTCTTCCCGGCAGACAACAAAATCGGTTGGTACGCCGGAAATGAGGTCTCGTCGCCCAACGTGCCGTGGGCCGTATTGATTTACAACGACGCTACGGATACATATTACCAAGTACTTATGTGGAAGAACGATTCCAGTTGTGATAAGGAGGTGTTGAACGATGGGAACACAACATGTAAGATCCTGCGCGGTTGGGGAAGGATGTATGGCACCACGTTGTATGCGTACATGCATGAACAAGGGAACACAATTCAAAGCACTACTAACGATGTAACCTATTACATCTTCCAGGACGGAAGGGTCTTTCGTGGCTCACAACTATTCCTGACCCTGAACAATCACATCGATGCCTATGGTAATCCGTTCTTTGGCACTAGCTCCAGGGATGGGGTTTTCTTCTCACTCCAATGGGGTCATAAAAAAACCGACAATGGCTGCACCATGACCAAGCTTGATAGCACCGTTGGTCCTAACTACAAGGATTGGGACTTCGAGGCATTCATCATTACCGATGCTGACGGAGATGCCTATATAGTCCTGCCAGCTATCGGACCCGGTCGTACCGGCATGGAGTATACGTGGGGACATCGGAGAGAGCCCCAAGGGTCGATTCATCCCATTTCCTATGCTCCTACATGGCTGTTCAATGATACTTTGGGGTATGCGGGGTTCGAGGGTGTGTTGAGTGACCTAAGATGGTGGCTGTGGCTTGCTCCAAACCATCCCACGCTTTCGTCAATCAATGGCAAGGCAGTTCAGACTTGGAGTCGGAGTACCAGCGTACTCTCCGCCTACAAAGTACAAGGCCCCGGCTTCACATGTGAATCTCAGTACCCGCCATCCGATCCGGCCCCGGGCTCTCAATGGTAGTCGAGAGAGGGAAACACAGAGGTACCACAACTGACACGAACTGATAGAAAGCAAGAATCGCGCGACCCGGGCCTCGACTTTTATCGTAGGCTCCATGACTATCTAGCGAGCTATCGGCGGTGCGACGCATCTAATGTCGCGCATTCTTTAAGATGGCCAAGCAGCGCACGCTCCAACCGCGTGACCACCGCCTCGACCGGATAGCCGGCAGCGACCTCGAGGCCGGCTTTCCGCAAGCGCTCCCAGAGCGCCTGATCGCTGAGAATCTGGTCGATGGCGTCCGCTGTAGTGATCGGATCGCGGGGCGGTACGAAGATGGCGTAATCGTGGGCGTGCCCCAAGCTCAGATACGAGGGGATCGCCGTCAACACACACGGCACCCCGCAGGCCATGGCCTCGATGGCCGTCAGTCCGAACCCTTCCGCCTCCGTCGAGGCACCCACCAGCAGATCGCAGTCTCGATACAGGTCGGGCATCGCATACGGAGCGACTCCTTGGTGATACTCATCAACCACACCCATCGCCTGCTCGGGCCCCGATTGCGGCGTCTGAGACGCGCGAACGATCCGGAGGTGATGCCGCCTATCGCGTAGACGCCTGAGTCCCTCGAGCGCATACGGAATCCCCTTGACAGGCCACTCCCATGGCCCCACGACCAGTATCCGCCGCAGTTCGCCCTGCGGTCGAATCGGTCCCGGAGTAAAGCGCGTCAGATCGATCCCGTTCCCGATCTCAACGCACGGTTGACCGAACCGCGATTCGATCAGCGCCCTCAGGTGCGGTCCTACGGTCACCTTCAGCGTGGGCAGACGATAGGTCGCCTCGATCTCGGCTCGAAGCGCGGCGCATCTCTCTGGGGTCGGCACGAGATCCGGCGGCAGCCGATAGATGCGCTCGACCTCGGCCCGCAACACGCCATCATCGTACAAATCGCCCTCATACCCCTGGCAGAAATGGACCGCCCTGCCGCGTCCGGCGGCTACGGCGGGCGCCACGGTGGTCCAGTAGGTGCCGATGATGAAGTCCGCCTCGGGAATGTCGTCGCGGCTAAACGCCGTCACCTGCCGAAATTCGGCCCGCAGGGGAAACCAGTTCGGCCAAGGCCCTTTGGAGAGGACGATCACCCGATGACCCGATCGGACCAGGCCGTTGGCCTGCTCCAAGACGGCCTTGACGCCGCCCCAGGTCTCAGTCCCTTCCAGAAGATAGACAATCCGCACCTGGTCTACTCCTTCACCCATGACCACACCCCCAGCGGGTCAAGGGTCTCGACATCCAGCATCCTGGCATAATACCGTCCAGGTTGCAGCCTGACCCATACCGCCGCCGGAAACCGGTACTCATCACCGCTCACAAAGGCCGCAGCCGACGGAATCAGACGCGGATCAAAGCCGATCTCGACCACCCGCTCGCGCTCAGGGGCCTCAGGAAGGCGCCATTTCGGAGGATCAGCCAAGACACCGAAATCGATGACACCCGGGGGCATGATGAGCGCCCGGCGGGCCAGCCGCCCGTGAAGCGCCCGGAGCGCCAAGTAGAGGAGCCGGCCGGGCAGGCCATAGTGGATCTGCACAAACCTGGCCTGTGACCGGCGCGCATGACCTTGGGTCGCTCCAACGTCCTGTTGCGCGCTCTGGTTGAAATAGTGGACGATCTCCGCGTCCGGGACATGGACGAGCCGATATCCGGCCAGGCGCACCCGGCGACACCAGTCGGCATCTTCATAGTACAGAAAATAGCCGGGGTCAAGCCGACCAATCCGATCGAGGACGGACCGGCGAGTCAGAATGCAGGCCCCGGAGAGCATCGGGACCTCCATCGGTTCGCGGCTTCGCCAGACGGTCATCGCATCGCGGTGCCATCGACTATCCAGGGAACCGCCCCACGCCGGCAGCAGATCCGCTATGAACCGGCCCATAAGAAAGGCGAGCGTCGGCGGGTCGCCGGGCGGCAGCAGGAGCGTGCGATCCTGGTCGGCCCAGATCCGAGGCCCCACCGCCCCGACCTCCGGATGACGATAGCAATACTGAAGCAGGGCATCCAAGGCCCCGTCCAGTACGACGGTGTCGGGATTGAGAAAGCAGAGGTACCGCCCCGACGCGCGCGCGATCCCCTGATTGTTGGCGACGGCAAAGCCGACGTTGGCATCGTTCCTTACCAGGACGACGTCGGACGGCAGTCGCTCAAGACAGGCCACATCCTCGGACGAAGAGGCGTTATCAATGACCAGGATCTCGAGGCGCCCGGCGTCCCCGTCCGGCGCAGCAAACTTCTGCGCCTGAAGCGAGGCCACCGCCTCCAGGACCAGGCCGCCGGCGTTATAATTGACAATAATGACAGAGAGATCGACGCTGAGCGTACCCATCCGTTCCGCTTTCCTTTCGACTTACCGCGGTGAATTATAGGCATCATGTTCGGACCAGGTCAAGCCGGGACGGACCGCCTTCGGATATAAGTTGACCGCGCCACCCATTCGCGTGTCTGTCATTTCGAGCACCTGAAGGGTGCGCGGCGATCTCACCGTTCTGTTGTCGCAAGCGTAGAGGAATGGCGACGAAGAACGGTTGGATTGCTTCGCTACGCTCGCAATGACGCATCCCGATGTTGATTCTCGGGGCCGCCATTGGGCTTTGACCGCTCACCCGCCTGGAGTATACTGACGGAGGCTCCAAAGGATTCGACACATTATGAGAGTATGCGAAGTGCAATGAACAGTATTATGCAGCTCGTCCGTTTCGATGCGATGATTGGGCAATGCGAAGGGCGTCAACAATGGATCAGGTTGTGAAAGAGTATGTGGCCGAGTTGCGAAAACGGCTGGGCTCGTCCATGCGACAGGTCCTTTTGTTCGACTCGAGGGCGAGAGGAAGCGCTCGGGAGGATTCGGATTACGACATGCTGGTAGTGGTCGAACAGCGAACGCCGAAGGTCCGGGGCCACCACCCGGCAATCCCTGAACGATGCCACGATCTGGATCGAGGGGCTGGTTAAATAGTGACGCGGAGGGGGAGTTTCTTCGAGCGTCACGAGGTGCTGCCCAACTCGTTCAGCGCTTCTTCCGGAGTGAGAATGCGGGCTCGCCGATGTCGCTTTAACGCCAGGAGATCCTTATCCCTCGTGATGATCAATGCGGCGTTGCCGGCCGTCGCCGCATCAAGAAACTTGTTGTCGGTCTGATCGCGACTCGCGGCAAAGTGTCTGGCCGGGTTGACCACGGTGACCTTCGAGGGATGGGTCAACCACAGCGCCCATCCTCTCAAGGCCCGTCTTGAAAGATCAAATCTGGCCAGGACCCGTAAATACTCCTCGACGATCTCATCGGAAACAATAGGCTGAATCAGCCCATGTTTCCAGCGATGCACCACCTGCTGCGAAGCTCCACCCCAGAGGCTGGAGATCAGGACGCTGGTGTCGAGCACCACGCGATCCCGAAGCTTCCGTCTGACCACCGTCTAACGCCCGACCTCGGCTCTCACCTTCTCAATGAGGCGATCGAGCTCTTCAGGCCGATAACCCGCCCGCTCGGCCGCCGCCTTCGTCTCTCGCATCAGCAGATCAAGACCGGAGGGGGATAAAAGGGCCGTCTGCTCCAGCCACTCGTCGATCACCGTCTTCTTAAACCGCCACTGTCGGCCGATCTTCGCGCCGGGAACCTCCCCACATTCCACCTTCCTGTAAAGGGTCTGCGGAGAAAGCTGAAGATACGCCGCGAGCTGGTTCAGATTCATGACCTCTGGAAATTCCCGCATGACGTCGTTGCGCACCGCTGCTATTGTGTTCACCTTCCTTGCTCCCAACCTCGCCTTTTCTCAAAATCCGCGTCAGCGCTTCCCTGCCGTCTGAGTTGATCCACCAATCTATCTTTGAACTTACGCATCTTTCTTCCAGTTGTCAAGCTTTTTCATAATTTGTTATAATTCGTAGCTAGTGTCATATATGTGAAAGTCGCCGGCGTTATAATTGACAATAATGACAGAGAGATCGGCGCTACGCGTTCCCATTCATTCTGCTTCTCCTTGGTTCGCAGGGGTGCATTATAGGCATCATGTTCAGATCCGGTCAAGCCGGGACGGACCACGCAAGAATAGAGATTGATCACGCAGCCATTCGTGTGCCTGTCATTGTTCAGAAAGCCCCCCGTCTCGGTCATTGCGAGGGAGCGCAGCGACCGAAGCAATCTCATCGTTCTTCGCACCTTGAAAAACGGTGAGATTGCCGCGCTCCCGTTGGTCGCTCGCAATGACGAGCCAGTGACGGGGCGGTCTCGCACATGCCCATCTGCCTGTGCGTGCCCGCACGCAGACAGGTGGGCGCACCAGCGACGACCTGATCCGGCAGGCGCGTACGGAGACCGGCGACGATGCGAAATTCGAATTTCCCGAGGTCCCGGAAGGGCAGTGGCTGCTGCTGGTCGAGTTGCCCAGACCGCCAGCGCTGGCGGTCTGGGTGGTTCCGGTGACCGTGACCGCCGGTGCGGCCACCAAGCAGTCGCTTAATGACCAGACTGTTATTGAAGGGCTAGTTCAATAGGCGAGAAGGAGGGAGGTGTTGTCAGTTCTGCCCTAGCTGGGAGTTGGTGTCCTTTGGGTTAGCCTGTCGCTCTTGTCTTCAAAGCGGCAGGAACATCACCCGGTTAATCAGATCTGCAGGCTCCCCAGCCTCGGCGATAATTGCTAAGTCCTGTACGCACCCGCCGATCGAAGACCGAAATTGGTGAGCGTAAATCACGCCGTGGAACGGAATGCCTGCCCCCTGTCGTGTCGCCGCTTCCGCCAATAGATCATCATCTCGAGTGAAGAGCACCCGTCTCAATTCGTTGGCTCGGTCCAATAAGGCCGCATCATCCAGCTTGCTGGCGCCATCCTCATATGCAGTGAGTACGTCTATTCCACGAAGCCGGAGCCCGAGAGTAATCGCTCGTGGAACATGCTGATCCATATAAAAGGCCAGGGGCATCAGATCCGCCCTGTGGCCCTCAACCGATCTCTCAGCGCGGAAGACTCCGTTGCCTGCTGCATGCGATCAACGGACTGCAGGCGTCGTTCGATATCCTGGTCAAGCTCCGTTTTATGATCCCAATAATACGCCAGCGCAGAGTAGATTTGACCCATGGTCAAATCTGAATGCTGGAAGTGCAGTTCTTCCGGACTCCAACCGTAGCTGAGATGATCCAAAACAAGTTCTACGACTTTCATGGTAGTACCGCCAATTATCGGAACCTGATCAGCATCGAGTCGAATGTGCTCGTAGTGGGTTTCGGTCAACAACGGAAACACCTCCTGCGCAAAACGTCTAGGCGCTCTCCCTGTCATGCTGAATAAGTCCAATGCTCTGACTCCAAACCTAATTCTCCCACTTTTACTTGTCAAGGCTTTTCAGGACAACTCGCGATTTCACGGTTGACAGTCTAAGATAGAACGGTATACTGTGCTTCGTCACGCGCGCGGGACAACATGACGACGCACAGGAGGGAATCGGATGCGACGAAGGGCAGGCAGGTGGGTGATCGGCTTTCTGCTTCTGGCCGGCTGCGCGGGCCTCACTCGCGGCCTTCAGGAACCTGATTGGCAGGGCATGCTGCAGACCGTCCAGGCGCGCAAGGACCGTGGCGAGGTCGGCGCCGTCGAGGGCCTGCTCTACCTTGGACGAACAGGGATCCCCATCCCCCTCCGGGATACGCCGGTGACCCTCATACCCCTTCCGCCTGAACTCGAGACGGTCGTGGCCGATGCCAGGGCGCAGTATGCGGCGGGCGGCTTTCAGCCCCTCTCGACCGAGGCGTTCGACAAGGCCCATCAGCCGATCACCACCGCCGTCACGCGGTTACGGACGGAGTACGGCGACCTGGCGCGTGCGGTCAGGACGGCATCAGGGACCGATCCCGAGTTCCGGTTTCAGGACGTCCCGGCTGGGCGCTGGCTCCTGCTGGCGGAGCTCCACTCACCCATTTCCACCCTCCTTTGGGCGGTGCCCGTCACCGTCAGCGCCGGGGCCATCACCCGGCAATCCCTGAACGATGAGACGATCTGGATCGAGGGCCTAAGGCCTCGACCTGAGACCACCCACCAATAACGCTCGTTCCCGCTCGGCGCGGACGTCATTGCGAGCAACCAACGGGAGCGCGGCAATCTCACCGTACTTGCCGTTGCGAAAAACGGTGAGATTGCTTCGGTCGCTGCGCTCCCTCGCAATGACGTGAGGGGGGTCATTGCGAGCACCCGAAGAAAGCCGAAGCCAGAAGCGAAGGGGTGGCAATCTCACAGTCCTTCAGACAAATCACACCAGGTCGGATTCATTCCGTTGATCAACTGGAGCTTCTTCGCTCGTGAACCCGCTTTGAGCCGCTTCTCCCGAACAATCCCAGTCTTGATATCGTCACACACCTCGTAGTAGACCAACTTGGTAAGATTGTAGCGCTTCGTAAAGCCCTCCGCCAGTTTGGCACGATGCTCATAGACCCGCTTGATCAGGTCGCTCGTGACGCCGACATAGAGCGTGGTGTGCGTCTTATTTGTCATGATGTAGATGTAACCGGGCCTTTGCATTGTCGTTCGTTTGTCCGTCATTGCGAGCGACCAACGGGAGCGCGGCAATCTCACCGTCGTTGTCCTGAACGACTGTGAGATTGCTTCGGTCGCTGCGCTCCCTCGCAATGACCGATACGGGAGACTTTGCTTAGAAAATAGCCCGCATTTTCATGATGCATGGGTGGCCGACGGGCCATGATGATTCTAACCAACCCCGCTTGCGCGGGGGGCGCGCCCATTGGGATGAACGTCTGTTGCGAGACCGTCTCATCACTGGCTCGTCATTGCGAGCACCAGAAGGGTGCGTGGCAATCTGGCACAGAGTGTCAGTGCGAGCCGTAGGCGAAGCAATCCCCTGGTGACACAGACAAGAACGGTGAGATTGCTTCGATCGCTGCGCTCCCTCACAATGACGTAAGGGGGGTCATTGCGAGCGACCAACGGGAGCGCGGCAATCTCACGGTCGTTATCCTGAGCCCACCAAAAAAACACGGGCCAGGGGTGAGAACCCCTGGCCCGTGGACTGTCGTTGTAACGTGATACCGACGATCTAGAACCCGAAACAGGCTAGGAAGAACTCAGCAGCCGTGTCGATCGACGCATCGATATCGCAGTGGTCCACGAAATCAACGTTGGTGTATCGCGTGTTCCGGCTACCGGTCGCAACGTTCAGATGATCACCGCCGCCTGCCGGATCACCCCAGAGGCGGGTGACGTCACCCTGGGCCGTATCGTTAGACTCCACCAGCACCCCGACCATGCCGCGGTCGAACTCATCACCGGCATCACCCCGAGTTGACAGGCCGGCTACGTTGAGCGGCCCGATATCTGCGCTGTTCGGGATATCGATCCACCCGATGAAGGCGCCGGGGACGGCGCCGCTGGCCTCATCCACATGCGGGAAGTTCGACACACCGTGGCAGTCCTCCGGGAGGATGTTGTGCCAGTTGGTCTGGTTGATGATGGTGCCAAACAGGCTACCCAGGGAGCTGAGGATATAGTGCCCGCTGATCGGTCTGGACGAGTGGTTTTCACATCCGTCAAAGACCTCGGTGTTGGCGGTGATCAGTGTGCCTGGGTTGATCAGAGACGTGCTCACAGCATCTGCGCCTGGCGGTTCGCCCAGGGCGCCGCCGGCCCAGTTACCGTTCGGAAGAGCGGCGATGGCCAGCAGACTCTGGGTATTAATGGGGCCACCCTCGGCGAAGAACATCGGCACGAAGACGCGCGCCGGGAACGGCTCGAAGCTACCGGTCCAGCCGCCGACAGCGGCATTTCCGCTTCCATCGTTAGCCCGGGCGACGATATTACCGCCGACACCCAAAGTAGAGCTGCCGATTCCGCTGGCGGCCGGGTAGGCGATCGCAAAGTCGTTCGTGCTGTCGCCGATGACGACGGTCCCCAACAGGACGTTAAACTGGACCGAGGTGCCGGTCGTGGTGGCCGTATCCCGGACATCGATGTCGGCATACCCCTGCGTACCCGGAAGGGCCAGCGAGGGGTTGGTCAGATCAAGCTGATCGACATCCCCCGGGCTGAGCTCGACGGGGACGTCGGTTCGAGTGCAGGACTTGTCGTACCACTCGATGTGGACTTGACCGGTCAGGGTGGTGACACCGTCAGTCATGGGCGCCCCGGTCAGGTCGACGAATCGGCTGACGTTGGTAAGCAGGATAAGGGTGCTTTTACCGCTGGTGACATCCCAGTACGGGATCGCGAGGCGGGCGGCCGGAACCAGCTCCGTGTTCGCGGAGGCCGTCCCCACTGCGGCCACCAGTGGGGCAACCGCCAGCATGGACGCCAAGATACCCTTCGTTAAGGACTTCATCTGTTTTTTCCCCTCCTTCTTGATGGATAACAGGCTATGGAACGGGTGAAACACACAAAACTCCTCTTCGACTTAAACCCCCTTGGACCGCTTCCCCGCATCACCTCCCCTCGCTGGTCCTCCCCCTTGATCACGTCGCGTCCGGGCCATTGACACTATCAAAACCTTACGCCAACTTCCCGCTTGATCTGCATGTACACCTGTATCCGGACGACCCCCTCATCCGGATGAGACTGAATTCTGCTCTTTATATTCTTCGCAGGCGCTGTTGTCAAGAAAAAAATCGGCCTCGGATCGATGTTACGATTCGTCATTGCGAGCGACCAACGGGAGCGCGGCAATCTCGCCGTCGTTGTCCTGAAAGACTGTGAGATTGCTTCGGTCGCTACGTTCCCTCGCAATGACGCGGGGGACTGTCAGGATAATGACAGATCGTCATCGTTATTTCTGGGTTGGCCTTAACGCAGGCCCCATCGCATTCCAGTCCACCGGCGGGTACGGATCGCCCACCGGAAAGCGGAACCGTCGGTACCAGTCACCCTCGGCCAGGACCCATCGCTCCTCGAATTCGTGCCACTTCGGCTCAACAGGTTTGACCAGCTTCGGATGATGGAACGTCGACCGGATCTTCATCCGTACCACCCCCTGTTGGCCCTGAACCTCCTGTCCCAGGATCGTATACTCAAAAACAGTGGTCGACCCGCGGCCCTGCGCAAACGCCGTCAGAGAGACGGCCCGCCGGAAGGCGGGCTCATGGAGCTGATAGGTCTCGACGAGATCGCCGCGAAGTCTGGCCTCCCAGTATTGGGCGGCCCGGGCGCGCAGCCGCTCCTCAGGGTCGAGCGTGACGGCCGGAGGCGGTTGAACGGCCTGCGGCGACGCGGCCTGCGGCGCGGCGGGGTGTTCCGCGGGCCGCAGCGGGGCCGACGCACACCCGGCCAGGACCAGCCCTGCAAGCAGTATGGCGCCCCATCCGGAGGCGTTCGTGTTTCGTCTCATCACCTCGTATCCCCCATTCTGTCGCCTTGCATCCCTTGCTTTGAGCAACACCGCACCCACCCTGCGGCACACACCCATGGGCATGAAGACTTCACTCTTAGTCCATACCACCCACTACTGCTTCGTTGTGAAAGGTAGCGCACATAAGCCGTCATACCCGCGGAAGTGGGTATCCAGTACAATCAATGGATTCCCGCTTAAGGACTGCGGGAATGACGGTACGGGTATTATTGCAACTAAGCACTAGAGCGTCATTGCGAGCGACCAACGGGAGCGTGGCAATCTCACCGTCGTTGTCCTGAAAGACTGTGAGATTGCTTCGGTCCCCTTCGCTTCGCTCTGGATCCCTCGCAATGACGCGGGAGGACTGTCAGAGCACTGCGCCCGATCGAAACGTTGGCGACACTATAGCAGGAAGCCGACGCTTGTCAAGGTCTACTTCAGGACTCGGTCGATGGGAGGCGGGGACTCCGGGTTCGACCCGTACACGATCATCTCGGCCAGCAACCCCAACGAGACCAGTTGAAGCCCGCCTACCACCATCAACACCGCGAGTAGGAACAATGGCCGACCTCCGATCCACTCCCCGAGCAGCCAGCCGACCGACAGATATCCGACGATGCCGACCCCGACCGCTCCCAGCAGCGCGCCGCCCAGCCCGAACAGATGCAGCGGGCGGGTCGTATAGCGCGTCAGCAGCAGGACCGTCAGCAGGTCGAAGAAGCCGCGTGTGATCCGGGCAGCTCCGTACTTTGATCGGCCGTACCGACGTGGATGGTGCCGGACCTCGACCTCCGCGACCCTGAAGCCGCGCCCGCCCGCCAGGACGGGGATGAATCGATGCAGATCGCCCTGCAGTCGAAGCTCGGCGATCACCGCGCGCCGGTAGGCCTTGAACCCGCAGTTGAGATCATGCAGGTTGACCCCGGTCACTCTGGAGGTCACGGCGTTGAAGAGTCGGGACAGGACGCGGCGCGACCAGGGATCCTGCCGGTTGACCTTCCAGCCGGAGACCAGGTCGTATCCCTCTTCAAGCCGACCCAGCAATCGGGGGATCTCCAGCGGATCGTCCTGGAGATCGGCGTCCATGGTGATGACCACCTCGCCCCGCGCCTCCCGAAATCCTGCAACCAGCGCCACCGTCTTCCCTTGGTTGCAGCGCAGCCGGATAATCGTGACTCGCGGGTCCGCATCGCGAAGCTTCTTGAGGCAGTCGAAGGAGCCGTCGGTGCTGCCGTCATCGACGTAGATCACCTCGCATCGGTCGCCATAGGGCCGCAACACGGCCGTCAGGGCCGTATGGAGCTCTTCAAGGCTCTCGGCCTCGTTGTACAGCGGGATGACCAGCGAGAGCGCCGGGCCGCCTTCGCTCATGGCCGTGCCCCGGCGCCCGACGGCGCCGATTGAGTCATTCGGTCCCGGCGGTCGGCCAACCGGGCCAGATTCGTCCTGGCCTCTGCCAATTCGGGCATCATCCGCAACGCCTCGCGAAAGGCTGCGGCCGCCTCCTCGAACCGGCCCTGCCTGGCCGCCAGCACGCCCAGGTTGTTTCTGGCATACGGGGCGGACCGACGGTTGCTCATCGCGGCCTGAAACTGCGCCTCGGCCTCCGTCACCCGCCCTTCACGCAACAGCACCGCCCCCAGCCACAGGCGCGGGATCATCTCATTGGGTCTGAGCGCAAGGGCGGCTTCCAAGGCCGTTCTCGCCGAAGCCAGTTCGCCACGATCGAGGTGGAGCTTGCCCAGGTTGCCGTGGGCGGTGGAAAAATCGGGCCTGATCCGGGTCGCCGCCTCCAGCTCCGCCTGTGCGAGCGCCAGTTCTCCCCGGCGCAGGTACGCCGCCCCAAGGTTGTTCCTGGCCCTCGCCGACTGTGGGGCCGTTTGCACCGTCTTGCGCCACAGCGTGAGCTCGTCCCGCCAATCGGTGTTCCGTGTTACCGTGCGCAGGGAGAACAGGACGAGCACAAGTGCGGCGGCCCCGAACACGACTCGAGACGATTGCCGCTCGGCAAGGGCGGGTTCGAGCAGCCCTACGAGCAGGAGACAGAATCCCACAGACGGCGTATAGAGGTAGTGCTCGGCCATCAGTTCATGGTGAGGGACGATCTGCGAGACCGGCAGCAGCGCGAGCGCGAACCAGGCGCCTCCGAAGGCCGCAAGCGGGCGGCGCGCGACCAGGAAGAGCCACCCATACCCGAGTCCGGCCAGGACCAGCAGTGCAGCCCAGGCCCAGGGATCGGTCCAGGAGTCCGTCACGGGGAAGGCATTGTACGAGTAGTCGGCGTTCAATCTCAGCGGAAAGGCCAGCAGACCGAGATAGTGCAGCACGACCCTTGACATGGTGAGCAGGGTCATGGCAAGGCTCCCGCCGTGATACGACTGCTGCCAGGTCCCACGCACGAACAGGAGGACATACGCCGCAAATCCCCCGGCCAGGACCGCGAGCGGCAGATAGAGCCGGCGGCCCTCCCGTATCGCCGCCCAAGCAGCCGTGAGGATCGCGCGCAGAGATTCCCTCGCGGTATCGCCGGCATGGTGTACCCGAACGCGGCGGTAGATGTCGTACCCGACACAGAGCAGCGGCAGGATGATCCCGCTCTCCTTGCTCAGGAAGGCGAGAGGGTAGAGCGCGATAGCAAGCACCAGATAGGCCGCCCGCCCGGTTCCGCGGTACCGCAAGAAGGCGTAGAAGCCGCCCAGAACAAAGAGGCCCGACAACACGTCCCGCCGTCCCGACAGGTACGTGACGGCATCAGTCTGAATCGGATGAACCGCGAACAAGAGAGCGGTCAGCAGCGCCGCCGGCAGGCGGTCGAATAGTCCTCTAGCGATCAGGAAGACCAGGACGGTTGAACCGGCGTGCAGCGCGATGTTGACGAGGTGATAGCCCCAGGGCTCCAGGCCGGAGACCGCGTAATCCAGGGCATACGAAGCGCTCCGGACCGGACGGTAGGCCCCGCGCCCGCTCAGAAGGGCATGAAGCGGGCCGAGGGGCCCGGATCCGCCTGGGCTGTGCAACTCCACGATCGTCTCGAGATCATCGAACAGGAATTCGTTCTGGAGGGAGTTGGCGTACACCGCCGCCACGACCGCGAGCAGCAACAGGATGGCGAGCAGGCTGGGCAGGTACCCTCCATTTCCGGACTGACCGACCTGCAGGGATCGGTTCTTTTTCTTCCGCACCTGCCACGTCCCGCTATGGCAGGCCGATCCGAACAGGTTGCGGCAGCCACGAGCGGCCGCCATCCACGGACCGGGTGATGACGATCCCGTGGCGGCCCTCGCTCCACGCGACGAACAGCCGCCCATCGCCGTCGGCACGGATCATCGGCGCGCTTCGGATGATCTCGGGAGGTTGGGCCGAATCGGCCAGGAACACTGCGCGACGGCGCCAAGTCTGCCCGTGGTCCTCCGATCCGTTCATCAGTACCTGCCATCCGGCCGGCCGGATGATCTGCTCCAGCCAGGCGACCCAGACATGCCCACGGTTATCATGACGGATCATCGGCGCGCCCGGCTGGCCTCCCTGGGGGCTGGTGCGCTCGAGCTGCACCGGCGGCACACTCCAGCTTGAACCGAAGTCGGATGAGTGGGCCATGAGCAGGCGTTTGAGCTCCTTGTCCTCCCCCTCGGCCCAGACGGCATACAGATGGCCCTGCTCATCGGCGCTCAACCCCCAATACAGGCTCTCGACCGCCTGCGGAGTGGCCGGATCAATCACGTTCAGACGGATCGGTGTGGCCGGCCAGCTCTGCCCCTCATCCAGGGATCGGTTGACGACCAGGACCTTGTCGAGTCTCGTCTCCTGCTTGCCGTCCTCCAGGGTGATGGCCCGCTCATCGAACTGCTCCCACATCACCGCCACGCGCCCGCCCGGCGACGTGACGATCAGCGGGCTGCGCGCGCCGAATCGGCTGTCCCCGGGTGGGCTTACCAGGATCGGCTTCTCAGCCCAGCTCCGTCCGTAATCGACGGATCGATTCAGGAAAATCTTGGACGAACTACCCTTCGCGGTCTCCTGCCAGACGACGTACAGACGCCCCGCCCCATCGGACGCGAGACGGACATTAACCAGCCCAAGTTCGGCGGTTGGATCGGCCCATTTCAGACCCGCCGACTCGCCCGTGAACGTCTCGCCGTGGTCAACGGAGGTCCTGAACTGCAGGTGGCGGTGGCCACGGAGCGGACCTTCGAGCCACGCGACGTAGACGCTGCTCTCGTCGTCGACCAGGAGATACGGCAACCCGACGTTGGCCGAAGCGGCCAGCTCCCGGGCCGGCTCCCAGCGCTTTCCTCCATCGAGCGAACGCGCCAGCATCAGTCGGTGCTGCTTTTTCGTCGCCTGATCCGATTGCCGCCAGGCAGCGTACAGATGCCCTTTGGCGTCGGCCGCGACCGTCATCCCCTGGACGATCGTCTCCTTATCGGCTTGTAACAAGGTCGTGGGCTTCTGCCAGGTCGCACCGGAATCCTGAGAGCGGGCGTACAGGATCTCCCAACTCGTACGCGGCTCGACCGCCTGCCAGAACAGATGGATCGCCCCATCCTGGCCGACGATCAGTTGCGGCATCAATTGCTCCAGCGCCTTAGACGCCGGTCGGGGGGTCTTGAGGCTCGTCTCGTTCTCCATCCCCCCTTGCAGGGCGCAGGCGGTGAGAGCGACGACCACCGCCAGCAGCCCGAACCCGCGCAATACTCGTACAATCATTCGGAACACCTCCATAGTTTCTATCGGATTGTCACACTTGGTTGATACCCTTCGTCATCGTGAGGCCGTGGTAGGCGTGGCAGGCATCCCCGATCAGAAGGGTGTATAGACGTGGAACCGCGTGCCTGAAGGACGCAATATCGGCCCGGCCCACCTCCAGGACCGCGGCGGCCAGGATCTCGGTTGCGGCGCGGATCTCCGCCTCCTGGGCGGGGGTCGGGGTATAGAGGCCGAACATCCGGACGTACTGAAGGATTTCCATGGCATGGCCGAGGAACTTCAGCCTGGTATCAAGATGAAATAGATGCGCATCAGCGGCAGGCGCGTCGGTCTTGGTCATGGCCTGGTAGTGCTGATTCGCCAGATAGGTCTCGGCCTTCATCCGCCAGATCAGCATATCGAGGATACGCGCGAGACGTCGCCGCCCCTCCTCGCCAAGGTGCCCGTATCGAACCGCCACCGCCAGACTGTAGATCACGTGGGTCCCGCCACAGGTAAAGCGTGTAATCGGAGCTCGTTCGCGTGGCATGATCCCCTGCTGCATGGCCGTCGCGTATGCTGCCGACCCCTGTTCCATAGCCGTGAAGAGGGTGGCGATCACATCGTGGAGCCTGATCTCCTGGTCGGCGGCGTTCTTCCAGACGGCCTTGTCCGGCGGCGTCGTGATGGAGAAGGCGATCACGCTCCAGGCCGCCTCGTCCCTCGTGTCGTGCAGGGGGCTCAAGGTCGTATCAAAGGTAAAAAGGGTTTTCCCGCTGTGTAAGAGATCGCCCACCGTCCGGCGGCGCCCCTGGACGATGAAAGAATGGTCCGGATCGACCCCGGCCTCCAGAAACGTCTTCAAGAGGGCATTGAAATGGCCGTCGGCGCCGCGCGCCATCTTCAGGTATGACCGCCCCCGGACTGTTTGCATCTCGAGGAAATGCGAACAGAGGTAGTCGACAGCCGGACCCTCGTCGAGCATGAAGTTCTTGCCGAAGGCCCGCACACCGTGCATCATGGCCCACGGATCATCCTTGACCGAGGCGTAACGACGGACGATGTCGCGCATCGCCTGCTTGGCCTTCGGCAGGCTGTTCCCCTGCCCGGAACCGGCCGTCACCGGTTCAGCGACCGCCAACGCGGCAAGGGGTCCAACCAGTAGTGCGCCCCCGCCGAGCGCCGCGTACCGAAGCAGGTCCCGCCTTGTCACGCCTCCACAACAGCACCGCACCTGTTCCGTCCTCCTTATATCTCCGATTCACGTACGCAGGATTGTGTCGTTGCCCGCCGACAGTGTCTATCTTCTAACCGATTGACACCGAGGCGTCAAGCCCTTTCACCGTACCAAGCATAACGATCGATCACGCAACCCATCCGTGTGTCTGCCATTGCGAGCACCCAAGGGTGCGCGGCAATCTCACCGTCCTGTTCTCGTGAGGAGGGCGGGTTGAAACCCGCCCCTACACTCGGGGCGAAGAACGGTTGGATTGCTTCGCTACGCTCGCAATGACGCGAAAGAGCACGCGATGTCATCGGTCTTTCTTTTTTTTCATCTTGCGGGCACCCTTCGTTCGCACTGCAGTTTCTTCAGTTCCGCCGACCCGGCTCTCTAACCCAAATGGCAGCCCTGCTTCATGCGACGGCACAAGGAATCGATAAAGAAACCATCCGATCACGAACGGCAGCAGTTGACTCGCTATCGACAGGTAGAAATTGACCCCCCACACGTAAAAACGGCCGGCAGAACTCTGCGGATCCCCTTGCGCCGGTTGCTCAAAGAACTTGACACCGATCAGAAGGTATACAAGATGGACCGCCAACAGGATCCCCAACGCGATCGCCAGCAGCTTGCACCGCGACCGCCAATCGATGCGTCGAAGTGAAAAGATGAGGGCAACCATCAGGATCAGATTGAAATGCGTCAAGTTGCCTCTGAATCCCTGGACCCGCATCTCTGCCCCTGGCGTCGAACTGGGACGCTTCAGGAGGATGTCGTGTTCCCAACCCTCAAGTCTTGGCGCAGGAGCGCTCTCAATGAGCGGGAGCACGAGGTTGGCACTCGACGCCAGGAGGCGATTATACGCCGGAGTCACGAGAAACCAGAGCGGCAGAACGAGGCAAAAGCTCAAGAGAAATCGGCCGGCAAAGATAAGGAGCGCTTTAGTGTTGAGGAGCACTGACGAAACGCACCGTCCAGTAGAGCCATATCAGGAGGGCGCAGAAGATGATCACCGATTGCCAGATCAACAGATGCGCCGTTTCGAAGAATGATGGGAAGTAGCGGCCGATATACATCAGGCTGACGACTCTAATAAGATTCAAGAAGAGAATCGCCGAGGCGCCAAACAGCAGCCCCTTCAGTTTCTCTTTCGCCCGGCTCGGATAGGCCAGGACGGCGGAGAGATAGATCGCCACCACAAACAGCCCGGTGCACACATCGTCGATTCGGGCCGTAAATCCCTCGACCTGGAGCACCGTACCCGTAGCCGTCGCCTCAACTGATAGGAGATTCAGGATCAATCCTCCGATGGATGCGAATGCCGTGGCCAGCGGCTGCCCGACGAAGTCCCGCATGACACTCGTACGCAGCAGGGTATACGAAGCAACGATGCATACGAAAAACGTCACGTATGCAGTCACCACAGGTCGACGTAAGAACAACGGCTGCGCCATCATATCCCCTGCTACTTCACGTCATGTTGAAGAGGAGTCATACGGGTAGAGAGATACACCAGTTGTCAGCCTGCTGTCAATACTTGATCGCCCCGCGGCCTCGCAGGCAGACCTGCAGCCACAGCAGGAACAGGCTGCCGAATCGGTAGAGGCCCTCATGGAGGAGGTTGAACTTGCTGCGACGGCGATCATCGCACCAGATAGGGATCTCGGCCACAGCCACGCCGTCGCGGTGGCCCCAGGCGATGAGTTGCACCACATAGGCGCTTCCATCGGCCAGAAGAGGAAGGTACGGCATGACGGCCGACCGTCGGTAGGCCTTGGCGCCGATCGAATAGTCGGTGAACTCCAGACCCAACAGTGTGCGCGTACAGGCGATAAACGCGGCGCTCGCCAGTCGCCGAAGCCACGAGCGCTGCTGCGCCCCCGTCTGCTTGGAGCCGATGACGATATCGGCCTCGGTGAGCAACGTCGCGGCCGATCCGATGAAGGCCAGGTCGATGGTCAGATCGAGATCCAGACAGACCAGCCGGTCGTATTGCGCGCGGCGGATCCCCTCTTTGAACGCGCGGCCGACGCCGCGGCGGTCGAGCGCAACGACGTGCAGATCGTTCCGGCCCGCCGCGCACGCATCGGCAATCTCGACGGTCCGATCGGTGGAGCCGTTGCTGACCAGGATAATCTCGTACTTCTCGATCTCCAGTTCCTTCAGGAATGCCCTCAGGCGATCGATGTTGGCGGCCAGGATGGCCTCTTCATTGTAGGCGGGGATCAGGATCGTGAGCGGATCGAGATTCAATCGAGGCCTGACGACAGGCGGCGGCATCATAGGGGATCGTTATCCGAAGAGCGCCGGTCGCACAAAGTCCATAAACAGGGCCGCCTGTCGCCGCCACAATCCAGGATCCATCCGGCGAAGCCTGGACCAGAGGATGGCCGGACGCAGGTAAAACTCATGAAAGGCGCGGTTCACCACCCCACGCAGGAAGGCCGCGTCATGCTCCCTGTCGAATACCTCGGGGAACAGCTCGCGCGAGCCGCTCATCTCGAAGAGCGCCGTCCCCCGGTAGGGACTGACGGCGTGGAAGGATGCGTACGTCGGGTTGAGGCGCTTGGCAAAGGCGATGGTGGCGTCCATATCCGCTTGGGTCTCCCCGGGAAAGCCGAACATAAAAAAACAGGCCTGATCGATCCCGGCCCGTTGTGTCTCCGCGACGCCCCGTTCGATCTGCTCGAGCGTAATCCGCTTGTTGGTGGCGGCCAGGACCTTAGCCGACCCGCTTTCCACACCGAAATGGATCAGCCGACAGCCGGCCCGCTTCATCAGGTTCAGCAGCGGACCGTCCACATAATCGGCCCTCGTCTGGCACGCCCACTCAAAGGGGAGGTCGGCCGATGCCAGCCGCTCACAGACCTGCCCGACATAGTCCCGGTTCGCTGTAAACTCCAGATCGATAAAATATCCCGTCCGGGCGCCCGCTTCCCTGACGAGATAGGCCACCTCGCGGATCACCTGATCGGGGTCCTTCCTCCGATAGCCTTTCCCATACATCTTCAGCAGACAGAAATGGCATCGGTAGTGGCACCCGCGCGTCGTTTCCAACAGCGCAAAACGGCCGCCGAGGATCTCATACCGATAATGGCGAAGGTCGAGAAGGCGGAATGCCGGCATCGGCAGTGCCGTCAGGTCGAGTGCCGGTCCCTCCGGGTTATTGCGAACGGTTCCATCAGACCGCCAGGTCACACCCGGAGCCTCCGACGGATCGTCGCCGCGACACAGCGCCTGTACGGTCAGTTCAGGCTCGCCACGGATGACGGCGCGCGCGCCCGTCATCTCAAGCAGCTCTTCCGGCGCAACGGTTCCATGCGCCCCCATCACGTACAGCTTGTCCCGCTCCACCAGACCGGTGACCGCCAGGAACGGTGCGAGGTCAAGGTTGGGACATTGCCATCGATCGATGGGAGACGAAGTCACAAAGACCAGGTCGTGCTGCGCCGCCGCCTCGGCAATCGCAGATAACGGGATCGACACGGCGCGCGCGTCGATCAGGCTGACGCCCACCCCGTCCTGTTCCAGGATCGCCGCGCAGTTCAGTAGATCGAGCGGCATCCAGGCGCGATTGAACCGGCGTCCCTTTCGGCTGACCAGTCCGTCCCAACTCGGATTGACCAGCAGGACCTTCAGCCGCCTCGCCTGCATGTTGCGCGCATCCTCTTATAATTATAAGGACCGATCATATCGTGTCCTTGAGCGTGCGACAAGCGCTTCCGTGAGTAGCCACGCGATACCGACTGCGGTGGCGGCCCACCCCGCATAATCGGGCCAGCGGTTGCCGAACACAAGGCGGACCTGTCTGGCCGTCGGATAGACCAGCATAAAGGCCGGCGAGACCAGATAGACCCGATCGGCGCCCTCAACGTGCCATTTTGGATGGTACGAGATCTTGATCAGGTGCGGGCGACCCGGACAGTCGGTCTCAAACCGCACCTCCTCGTTGGCAAGGGCGTCTTTCACACGGCATTCAGGTAAGGCCGATTGTTTCCCCGGCGCCTCGTCCAGACCCCTGAAGGGCTGTATAGCCTCTGGTGTCGGTTCACCCGCGCGCAAAAAAAGGAGCGGGACATCCAGCCATTCCGGTCTCTGGAACCAGTCATAGGCCAACCGCTTCCAGTCGCCATCCGTCACCGATGCCGGCGGATATCGAAGCGGGACGACATACTGGCCGTTCCCACGACGGACCTCAAAGATTTTGTAGGGTCCGATCGCCCCCTCCTCACGGTAGCCTGCGCTCGATGCCAGCGCTGCCTTGACCTCGTCCGTCACGGCAATCACCTGTTTGACGTTGAACAGCTCCAAATGGGCGAGGGCCTGTTCCGGATTGAATGTCGTACACGTATATGGAACGAACGGGCACGACGGGGTCTCGGTGAGCTCGGACTGAATATAAAAGATAAACGGGGCGCTTGGCGAGGACTGCATGTAGGCGCCCTCAAGTGTAGGACGTCCCGAAAAGAGCGGCAACGCCTCAAAGGCCCTGACCGTCCCGGCCTTGTCGTGAACCGGCGAGTGCTGATAGACCACCCGTGGACTGTGAGGGCCGCCCGGCACGCCGATACTATTGACGATCTGATAGTATCGCCACCACGGCTTTTGCTCCATCCCCTCGAAGTTCCAGCGGATCCATTTGGGGATATATGAGACCTGGGGCGCGACCCACGCGATCATCAGTACACCGATGACGATCGGGGCCGCCTGGCGAAGCGACGGCGGCAGTCGCATGACGAAGCGACCAAGACCGGCTGCCGCCAGTATCGTCAAAAAGAACTGGGCGAAGGCCAGGAACCTGACATCGACAAGATTCAGTCGGGGAGAGGCATAGTACAGGACGATAGAGAGAACGACAGGATAGGTCAGGTAGTAGACGATCCGAACCCACTCCTTATCCGTCTGTTTTTGTAACAACACCACGCCGACGGTGATCGCCGCCATGATGACGATGGGCCACAGCACGACCGGGGCGATCTCCAGGGGCGATTTGAACTCCCACGTAATGGGGAATCCCGTCGTGTAGTGAAGATAGGCGACGAGCGGCACCAGCCAGAATCCCAGCAAGAGCCCGCCGACCGCATAGACGCGTACCAGATACAGGAGCGTCGATCGAAACTGCGTGCTCACGGCGAGGAAGTAAAGCCCAAATCCTGCCGCCATCACCATCCCATAGCCATGGGCCAGACCGGTGAGGGCAAAGAGCACCCCGCACCACCCTACGTGGCGCTGCGCCGATACGCCACGATAGAGCGCGCCAAAAAAGAGCACCAGCAACATAAAGGACAGACTGTGCGAGAACTCCCCGGCCAGCGTACTGGGGAGGTTGCCGCCCCACATACTGTTGCCTGCGTTCAACAGAAATGGAAGCGTCAGGACAGCGCCGATGGCCGGTATGGGAAACGGGCAGCCGATCCAGCGGAGCGCGACCAGCGACGCGACCGGCAGTCCAAAGGTTCCGGCGAGGGTACCCAGTTTAAACGCAACGGGAAATGACGCGACAAGGCTCAAGCCGGCGATCAGCAGAAAGGCCAGCGGAAAGTAAAAGAGGAAAAGGGGATAGCCGGCAAAATTGCCCGGCATCCAGCCGACCAGCTTCCCATTGGGGAGCAGGTAATCCCGCAGATACCGAGCGGCGACATAGTGGGCGATCGTGTCGCCGCCAGCGGTAATGGTCGGCTGCAGCAGAAGGGAGGGCTTCAGGTACCAGAACAGGAGCCCATAGGTCAGCGCCAGCGCGGCCAGCGTACTGGCCCACTCCAGCCGGTTCGGCTGCTCATCCGCTGCAACCCCATCACTCAACGTGAACTAACCCCTCTAAAAAAGAAAAACGGGGATTGCTCCCCGTTTTTCATATTCATACAAACTGATCTGATTTAGACCGACTATGAGATGTGAGCTCGGCGGGCCTTGAGCATCCAGGCCATCGCGCCCAAGAACGCCACTCCGAGCGCCGCCATACCCCATGGACCGACCGTCGGAATGACGGTTGTGGTGGTGGTTGTGGTGGTGGTTGTGGTCGTCGTCGTGGTCGTCGTCGTCACCGTCACGCTGGTGGTATCCGAATCGCCCGTAGCGTCCTCGGCATTGTTGGCTCCGGTGATATCAAATCCCGCGCCGCCACCGGACACATTCAGAGTCCCCGCCGTATTCGCGGGGATGAATGAGGCGCCGTTATAGACGAAAAGGATGCCCTGGTTGTTATTCAAGGTGATCCCGTCGGCAGGTTGCGCAGCCCCATCAGCAATCGAACAGGTGGTGCCGCCATCAAACCCATACACGCTGCTGCCGCAATTGACGTCGCTGGTGATATGGGAAGCCGGTGAGGCTGCGGTAAGCGCCGTCAGCGCGCCATCGCCGAATCCAGACACCGTGGTCACGCCGGAAGCCCATGATCCGGATCCCGCGGCAGTGAAGGCGACCGCCGGAACGCATCCGGCCAACGACAAGATTCCGGTCCGCTTTCCCTGGGCCAGCGCGGTCAGCGGATTCGCCGGCACCCTGGCAATCAATGTCGTGCCGCTGCTCACGGTCTGAACGACGGTGGCCGCTGAATTGAAGGCGATCGACATCGAGACGTTTGTCAAACGGTCGTGGTCGGTTCCCGCCGGCTGTCCGTCGGAACAGAGGTACTGATACACAGTCCCATCGGCGGCAATATCAATCCGCTGCTGCACGCGGGCGTCGGCTGTTAATGGAACAATGACTCCTTGCAGCAGGAACGCCGATCCTACCAGGGAGAGCGTCAGCGTCTTACGAAAGCGACCCCTTCCTCCAGAACTCATCCTCACCCTCCTTGTCCCAACCATCAGGACATGATAGTTAGTCCGGATACTATCCTGTGTTCACGTCAGGGATGATCGTATAGCTGAAAACACGGGGATGAAATCGCCTAGCGCTTTCGCCCTCCCTTCGGCCCCCTTGCATGATCATTAATTCGCAACGCTCATTCTACCCTTAAAAAGGCGAATATGGCGTCTTGTGTATCACTGTCGCTTCATCGATGTCAAGTCTTTTTTTGTGGCCCAAGATATCCAAGATATCGTTGGGTCGCACCATTGCGAGCGACCAAGGGGAGCGCGGCAATCTCACCGTCCTGTTCTCGTGAGGAGGGCGGGTTGAAACCCGCCCCTACACTTGGGGCGAAGAACGGTTGGATTGCTTCGCTACGCTCGCAATGACACGGGCGGCTTTCTGATCGATGCGAGGGCCGATGGCTACGGCGGGCTGAGGGTCCGGACGGCCTGCTCCATCGCCTGGCGCACCTCCGGAACGGTCTCCTTGGACAGGGCGTCTTTGATCGGCTCCACCGATTCCCGGTCGTTGAGCTGTTCCAGGGCCATGGCCGCCTGAAGACGGACCCCCGCATCCGTATCGACCAGCGCCCGTTGCATCTCCGGCAACGCTTCCTTGGCGCCGACCTCGCGAAGGAGCACGGCCGCCCACCGCCGCACCCGCTGATCCGGGTCGGAGAGCGCCTGGCGCGCTGCCCGGACGGCCTGGGATGCCTTGAGCATGGCCAGCGCCTCAAACATTGCGACCTTCGCCTCCCCTTGCGCCTGTTCAGCGGCATCGATCAGGGGTGGAATCGTCGCGGGATCGCCGAGGCGGCCGAGGGCCCTTGCGGCGGCGGCCGGCAGATTCCGTTTGGCCGCAGCACGGCCGGCAAAGAACTCCTGGGGGCTGCGGGTGCGTGACGGCGGTCTATCCGGACTCTTGGCTCCAAGCGCCTGGATCAGCGCCTGCCGCGCCCGCCCATCCTTCAATTCCCCCAAACGCTCGGCCGCCGGGGCCTTGGCGGCGTCCGGATGGGCAGGGTCCTGAAGGATGTCGATCAACAGCGGCACCGGATCGATCCCTTCCCCGCCGATCCTCACCAGCGCCCACCTGGCGGCCAGCCGAACGGTCGGATCCGCATCGCCGCCGGCACGGCGCAACTGCGCGAGGGATTCCTGCGAGGCGTCCTTCATCGACCCCAGAGAGGCAGCAGCCGCGAAACGGACCTCGGCGGCCTCCTGTTCATCGGCCAGCCGCTCCACGAGGAAGGCTGCGACGGCTTTCTGCTGCGACGACCGGCCCACCACATGGACCATCGCGGCCCGGAGCGTGGGCCGCGTTTGCCTGTCTTGGATGACGGAAAAGATAGGATCGAGCGCCTTGGGATCGGTGGAGGCGGCCAGCGCCCTCGCGGCCTTCATGCGGACCCGATCCGATCGCGTCGTGTCGCGGACCACGGGGCTCAACGCCTCGACGTTGATCGCCTTTTGAACCGGGCGCTGGCGGCTCTGAAGTTCCGGCGTCGAGGCGCAGCCGGTCAGACCGGCGAAGATGAGGCAGACGATAGCCCAAGCGGCCGAACGGACCCAGTCGTTTTTCATTTGGCCACTATGGGACTGCAACCATACTTCATGCGTCAGTGGTACTGCGCCCATGGGCATGAAAGTGGGGGCGAGACCTTCGACCCCACAACCTGTCATTGCGAGCGACCAACGGGAGCGTGGCAATCTCACCGTACTTGATGCTGCGAAAAACGGTGAGATTGCTTCGGTCGCTACGCTCCCTCGCAATGACGCAGGAGAGGGACCTTTTAAGCACTAAGAGTGGGAAGGGCCACACGCTATGGCCGGTCACCCGCCGCGAGTGGGCTGACATCGCCACCCTGCAAGGGAATCTGGTACATGAAGGCCTGAAACGTGTTGAAATTCATCCCCACGATCCACCCCATGAACCCGCGATCGGCAGAGTGTATGTCCGCATGGCCGAAGAGCCCGGCCGCTCCAGGAACCGCGTCAGCGATCCGGGTGAAATCGAGATCTCGAGGATCAAGGCCTGGTGGATTAAGGATTCCTAGCCAACTCCCGAGCAAGAACCCGTCCGACCTGTAGACGTCCATATCAAGGTTCGTGTCGGTTGCCGTCGGGTTGAGCGCCAAGACGAAGGTTTGCCATCTCCCCTCCTCCGTCCAGTAAGGGATGTTGGCATCAGAAACATCCGGGATAGGGAAACCGCCGGGGCTCTCGATCACCTGGCTCTGCGCCGTATCCGACATGATCGCGACGGCATTGTTGCTGGTGATGAGGTTGTTACCATCTGAGACCCCGACCAGGAAGCTGACCGCAATATCGCCTCCCGTCGCGGCGAAATAGCAGAAGCCGAGGCCGGTATAATCAAGATCGGACGTGAGGCCCAAGCTGAGAGGGCTATGCACCGCCATCTCGAAAGCACCAACAGTGATATCGGTCCCCGCTGCAGGCCCGACGCGCTGGATGCCATCGTTGAAACACTTCACATTGACAGTGACACTGCCACCAATACCCAAAAAATCAGCGGTGTTCGAGATCAGATAGTGGGTCGTCAGGGGGCCGGGGGCCGTTCCGGCCGCCATGTCGAAGTGGCCATACGGGGCGACAAGGTCTGTTGCCTCGTTCCCATTAGCCCAGGCGGGCGAGAGCGGCGATAGTGCAGCCGCGAGACCCAGCGCCGATAGAGCAGCCAGCGTACGTCGGACGAATCGGTTCGTCTTCATGGCCTGCCTCCTTCCTTTCGGGTACGAACGGCTTCAGGCCGCTCACCCTCCTGTTAGCGTGCCAAACCACGCCTCCGAACACCCCTTCTTTTGCGATCCCTTCGTGCGATAGCTTTTCTTACATCCGGCCCTTGTCCCTGTCAAGCGGAAACTCCGTCCCGAGAATAAGGATTGATCGCGCACCCCGTTCATTTGTCTGTCATTGCGAGCACCCGAAGGGTGCGCGGCAATCTCACCGTCCTGTTCTCGTGAGGAGGGCGGGTTGAAACCCGCCCCTACAGTTGGGGCGAAGACCGGTTGGATTGCTTCGCTACGCTCGCAATGACGCATCCCAACATCCATTCTTGGGTCTGCCGTTACCCTTGACAGAGGTGCAAGCTCATTGCTATGGTACACTTAGTGTCCTGGGTCAGAAGTTCGGCGAAGAAGTAGGTGCCCCATGTGCCGTCATTCCCGCGAAAGCGGGAATCCAGAACTCACGCTATTCCCTGGATTCCGGCTCGCGCCCGCGATGCGGCCCCCGACCTGATCGGGGGCGGAATGACGTCCAGAATTATGCAACGAATTTCAGAAACGGGACACTAGCTTATCAATTGGCAATTGATTCGAAAGCCCCCCACTGCCCCCTCCCCCGCACCCAGGGGTCCTGGGGAGGGTCAGGTTGGAGGAGGCGTCGTTGACATTATGATGCGCCACGGTACCGCCATCGCTATCCTCTTCGGTGTGATCGCCGCCTGTGCGTGCTCGCCGGCGGCCGACGCCGCCACGAATACCGAACTGGTGCCGGGATCGAGGATCGTGTTTCCGTACTATGATCTGCGACCCGGATTTGCGACCTTGCTGTTTCTGACCAATACCGGCTCGACCCCCGCGTCTGCCGCCTTGGAATTTTACGATGCGACATGCGCCCGCCAGGACACCGTCATGGGCCTTTCAACCGGCGATATCGATCCGCTCGATCTGAGCCAGGTTATCTCCGGCACCGCATTCGGGAGCTTTCTGCAGGGTTTCATCGACGTCGCTGCCGGCGCAGACGTCCTGATAGGCACGGCGCTCGTCGTCAATATGGTCGATGACTGGGCGATCGCGTATAACGGGGCGACGGCGCGGCGACAAACGGGTGGCGTAACGCCCTTCGAACCGTACCCCACCGGCCTCTTCTTGCCCGCGTTCCTGACCTCGGGACAACTTGGGGGCGGTGTACTGGCGGACGGCCTGCTGATCGTCGCCGCCCCGCACCCGACCGTTCCAGGCGGCGAGCTCCCCGACAGCCCCCTCCAGGACAAGCCCATCCAGGCATCGGTCGAGGTCTTCCTTCAGCAGGAGGACGGCACCATGACCCAACGCTCTTCCGCGTTGAACGGCCACTACATCATCTCGCCGATCGGCGCGATCGCGGGCGCGCTCTCTCCCACGTTGGGATGGCTTTCCATCAGGAATCATGCGTCAGACGAATCGGGGAACCCGTTCGGGCTGGTCGGTCTGTACATCCAGACGTTGGTCGGACCGAACAGCGGCTCTGCGATGGCCATTCGACTGTCCGGCGACCCGTCCGCTGCCTCGACCCCTCCGGGCCCATAGCGGCGTGAACGGGGACACGCCGGATCCCACGCATCCGAGCGGCGCCCGGTCGCTATGAGGATTTGCCTCGTCGGCCCTTTCCCCCCTCTGCGCGGCGGGATCGCCCATTACAACGCGCAGCTCGCGCTGGAACTTAACATACGCCACGAAATCGTATTGATCTCGTTCTCGCGCCAGTATCCGGCCTTGCTGTTCCCGGGTCGAACCCAGTTCGGCCAGGACCCCCCGCCCCAGAGACTTGCCGCGGAGACGCTTCTGGACTCTATCAATCCGGTAAGCTGGCTGTACGCCGGTCGTCGGATCACAGAGATCGCCCCCGATCTGACGGTCGTTCACTGGTGGCATCCTTTTTTTAGCCCCTGCCTCGGAATCGCGCTGCGACGGGCGGCGAGGCGATCCCGTAACCGCGTGCTCTTCATCTGTCACAACGTAGTCCCGCACGAGCCGTTTCCCTTGGCGCGCGGGCTGAGCCGCTTCGCCCTGACGGCGGGCGATGCCTGGCTCGTCCACTCGGAAAGCGACCGACGGGCGCTCCAGTCGCTCAATCTGCGGGGCGACCCCCTGGTTGTCCCCCAACCTCCGGGGCAAGGATTCGGCGAACCGATCGACAAAGAGACGGCCAAGAAACGCCTTGGTCTTACGGGGACGGTTCTACTCTTCTTCGGCTTGATCCGCCGTTATAAGGGGCTCGCGCAACTGCTGACCGCGATGCCGCTGGTGCTCAAACAGGCGGACTGTACCCTGCTCGTGGTCGGCGAGTTTTATGAGGGAAAGGACGACTGCCTGCACCTCATCACCACACTGGGCCTTGCATCGAGGGTCCGAGTGATCGATCGCTTTGTGCCGGATGATGAGGTCAGCCTCTACTTTTCCGCCGCCGATCTGGTCGTCCTTCCCTACGAATCGGCGACCCAGAGCGCGATTGTTCCCATCGCCTACGCCTTCGAGCGCCCGGTGGTCGCCACCCGCGTCGGCGGACTGCCGGAGGCTGTCCGTGAGGGCGAAACCGGTCTCCTGGTCGAGCCCCGCGACCCGACCGCTCTGGCGGCGGCCGTGATTCGTTTTTTTGAAGAGGGGCTGGAGACGACGTTACGCCGCAATATTGCGGAGCAGAAACGGTTCTCATGGGCGGATCTGGCACGTACCCTGGAAATGACGGGAGCCTCGCATCATTGATAAAACTGAAGTCGGCGTTGATCGTGCTTCTGCTGGGGCTGACGACCGCTGTTGTGGTCGGCCTGTTCTTACTTACGCTCGCGCTACCCAGCCTCATCCCGCGGCTCGTCTGTACGCCGTACGGGATTCGTTGCGCCGTTGGGCAGATCACCATCCGTCCCCATTTGAACCTGACCATGGACCTGGTCATTGACCATCTGACGCTGTTCGATCCCCAGGGCCGAGAGACGGCGCTGCGGGTGAAGCGTCTTGCCGCAACGCTGGGTTTGCCCTCGGTGATCCGTACCGGTGAGGTCATGCCGACCGAGGTGCGGATCGAGCACCCAGAACTGCTGCTCCGACAACTCGACGATGGCCGGTGGAATCTCCAGGTATTGGCTCAGGAGGTACAGCGGCACGTGCAGCCTGCCGCCCGGTCCACCGCATTACGGATCCCCAGGGTCTCGCTCGCCGGCGGCGTCGTTCAGATCGGCAACGACCGGGTCGCCGATATACACGTCACGCTCGAGCCGCGGCCCGCTCCGTTATTGTTCGAGATGCAGGGGCAGGCCGTCGTCGGCGGACGCTCGATTCGAATCGACGGCGCGCTGAGCCATCTGTTTGATGGGCGGATTCAGGCGCAGGTCCCGGAGGACAAGGCGCAGGCCGCAGTGCGGTTTCATCTTGATGGGTCGACGCGCGCCCTCGCGATTTCTGAATGGTCATTCGCCATAGAGGGGGCGTCGGCTCGCGGGACGGCGGACGTCCGGTATGCCGACTGGCCGCCCGCCTATTCGCTGACCGTCGCCGAGTGGCGCGCGGATGTGGGCGTCCTGGCCCGACACCCCTCCTTCTCCCGACTGTCCGGCCTCACCGGGACGATCGAGGGCAGGCCGACGACGCTTCAGGGCCGTTGGCCGGACCTGCCAGCAGGACAGGCCGCTGCCGTCTTCACGGACGGCACATTGGCGCTCCCCGCGCAGCAGGTGACCATCGCCGCACTGAACGGCGACCTCGACCTTCAGCTTGAGGGACGCAGGCTGCAGGGACGAATGGAGCTGCGCGGCAGGACGATTGAGCTGCGCGGACAGCGGTACAGTGATCCGTCGCTCCGCGCCTCCTTCAGCGTCGACCCGACAACCGGCGATATGACCGCCGACGATCTGCGTATATCGATCTCCGGCGCACGGATCGACGCCAAAGGGACCGGACGGGGGTGGGGACGCGACCGTCTCGACCTGACAACCACCGAACTGCGGATCGAGCCGGCGCTGCTCGCGCAGCTTTCCCGTTTGGCCGGCGGAGGCCTCACGATGACGCAACTCGCCGATCCCTCGATCCGCCTGTCGTGGCAAGGCGACAGGCGCCCATGGAAGGCGGAGATGCGGGGCCGATCGATCCGGCTGCAGATGGCCGCCGCGGACGGCGCGGCAGCGCTGCAGAACGCACAGATCGTTGTCCGGGGGATCGGGGTGTCGGGGCGTCGTCTCGAGGGCGCGTTGACCGTCGACCGGATCGATTTTGCCGGGCAGCGCCTGAGCGGGCTGACCGCCGGTTTTGCGGTCGGCCCAGACCGGGTCCGCATTCCCACGTTTCATGTGATCGCCGGCAACGGCGATATTCGGGGCCATGCGTCGCTGATCAGCACTGCGGCCGCACAGGAGATACGCATGGCGCTGTCAGCCCGCGGCCTTCGTCCCCAGTTGCTGTCCGCCGCAACCGACACAGCGGCCGACGCGCAGGGGGTCACGCTCGACACCGATCTCGCGATTGAGGCCACCGTCGGCAGATCACGACCGCTGACCGGCCGCGGCGCGATCACGCTTCACGGTCTCTCGCTCAACCTGGCGCGGACACAGGCCCGACCGGCGTCGCTTGGCGGAAGATGGGGCGGCTCGATTCCCTTCGCGCTCGACGCGGCCGCGCTGACGATTCCCGAGACGACCCTGCGCAACGAGGCGGGACAGGTGTTGATCCTCGCCGGCAGTCTGCCGGTCGACGGACGCGCCGGCAGCGCCATGCGCGCTCGCCTGGCCGTTCCGTGGACGGAGCTCTCCACCTTTCGCCCGACACTCGCCGCCCTGACAGGAGACCCGCCCGAGGCGATTCGGCTCGCCGGTCGGCTTCGGACCGATGTGGAACTGATCGGTCGGGACTATCACGCAACCCTCGCCTTGCGGAACGTCGGCGTGGAATTGAAGGGCGTCCGTCTGGACGGCGCCACCGGCGTCATTCCGTTGGACGGACGGACCGGTTCGACAGGCCTGCCGCCGGTCGATCGGCATTCGACCACATCTGCAGACCGCGCGTCGGTGTCCGGGCAGTTCGGGCGGCGCCGCCTGGCGGAAGGGCAATTCGAGGCGGCATTGACACAACTGTCGAAGGTGCCGGCCACGGCGTCCGGATCGCTGACCGTCAGGGCGCTTCGCTACGATCCGATCGAGCTTCGCGGCATCGCCGTCTCCCTTGCGTCGTCCGATGGTCGGATTGCCGTACAGCGGTTTACCTTTGATGCGTGGGACGGGCGGTTGGGCGGATGGGGAACGATAGCGCCGCTTGGCGGAGGAATCGCGTTGACCATTCTGACGGATGGACTGAGTCTGCGCGCGATTTGTGATGCCTTTCCGCCCATCAAGGGATATATTCATGGGCGAATCAACGGGATGGTCGAACTGGCGATCCCGCGTCCGGCCATCGATCAGGCGGTCGGGAACGCGCGGTTCTGGGCCATAGAGTCTTCACGAGAAAAGCGGAAGATCAGCCGGGCCTTGATCGAAAAGTTGGCAGGACAACAGATCCGTTATTTCAACCTGTTCGGCGTGCCGCGTCGGTACAATCACGGTGTGCTGGAGGTCGCGCTGAACACAGGCGATCTGGTCTTCCATGAGCTGGAGATCTCCCACACTATTTTGGGCTACAAGGATCTGGATGTTCGCGTCTCGCCCACATTCAACCGAATCGGGTTGGCTCACCTGCTCGAAAGCCTCCGCGAGGCCATCGAACGTATCAGGAGGGTCTCCGGCGCGCCGAATCCCTGAATCATCGTCGGTCAGAATCTCAACCGGAAGGAGGATGTTGATGCGCACATACCGAACACCGCTTGTGATGTTCACCGCCGGCGCGCTGCTGAGCATCGCCGCATGCGCGGTCATTACCGTGAACGTCTATTTCCCGGAAAAGGATGTCAAATCGGCCTATAAGTCGCTGGAAGAAGAGTTACTGCAGACCCCGAACAAAGAACAGGAACCCGCGCCGAGCCAGGCGCCGTCGTCACATCTGTGGAACAGGCAACAACTCCTCGCCGCGACACGCGCATGGCGAATCGCGCTGGTGACCGAAGCCATGGCTCAGGATGATCTGTCGCGGCGTATTACGGAGGAGATCAAGGGTTATCCGGAGGTCGTTGCCGCCTACAAAGGGGTCGGCGGGCGGCTTGCCCGACTGAACCAGCTCCGAGAACAGGGATTGGTCGGCGAGGCGAACAACGGCAGGGTCACCTTTCGCGCCGGCCCGCCGCAGGTCAGCGAGGCCGATACGGCGCTGCTGGGCGAGGAGAACCGGGACCGCGAGGTCATCATCAACGGGATGGCCAGGGCGATCCTCAAGCTGACCAGGCAGGAGGGCACGCCCGCGAATCTGGCAAGGGTGAAGACAGAGGCCGCTGAAACCTTTGCGTCGATCCGCCGTGAGGCGGCCAAGTCGGGCTGGTGGGTGCAGCGTCCGGACGGCGCCTGGACGCGTAAGTAATCCTACGCCTCGTCGTGTCTGGCCTTCAGGTCAGCCACGACAGCGGCATCCGCCAGTGTGGTCGTATCGCCCAACGCCCGGCCTTCGGCGATGTCGCGGAGCAGACGACGCATGATCTTCCCGCTCCGGGTCTTCGGCAGCTCGGCCGTAAAGATCAGGTCGTCCGGTCTGGCGAAGGCGCCGATCTTTTTCGCCACATGCGCCTTGATCTCCGCCTGAAGTTCGGGGGTCGGTTTGACACCGTCCCGAATGGTCACGAAGGCCGCAACCGCCTGTCCCTTGATCTCGTGGGTGCGGCCGATGACGGCCGCCTCCGCCACAACGGGGTGATCGACAAGGGCGGATTCCACCTCCGCCGTCGAGACACGATGACCGGAGACATTCATCACGTCGTCGACGCGTCCCAGTAACCAAAAATCGCCGTCCTTGTCCCGGCTGGCCCCGTCACCGGTGAAGTAGAGACCTTTATACGTCGACCAGTATTGCTTTGTAAAGCGATCGGGATCGCCCCAAATGCCGCGCAACATGCCGGGCCACGGCTGCCGGAGCACGAGGTAGCCGGTGGTCGCGGGCTGACCGTTTTCATCCACCACCTCGGCATCGATCCCCGGAAAGGGACGAGCGGCCGATCCGGGCTTGAGCGGCGTAATCCCCGGCAGCGGTGTAATCAGGATATGGCCGGTCTCCGTCTGCCACCAGGTGTCCACCACCGGGCAGCGGCCGCCGCCGATGACCTCCCAATACCACATCCACGCCTCCGGATTGATCGGCTCACCGACACTCCCCAGCAAGCGGAGGCTGGACAGGTCGCACCGTTTCGGGTACTCCTCGCCCCACTTCATAAAGGTGCGGATGGCCGTCGGCGCGGTGTAGCAGATCGTGATCCCGTACTTCTCGATGATGCGCCAGAAACGATCCTTGTCGGGGTAGTCGGGGCTCCCCTCATACATGACGGTCGTGGCCCCGTTGGCCAGCGGCCCGTAGACCACATAGGAATGGCCCGTCACCCACCCCACGTCGGCGGTACACCAGTAGACATCGTCGTCCTGGAGATCGAAGACCCACTTATGGGTGGCGACCACGCCGGTCAGGTAGCCGCCCGTCGTATGGATGATCCCCTTCGGCCTGCCGGTCGAGCCGGAGGTATACAGCAGAAAGAGCATGTCCTCGGCGTCCATGATCTCGGGCGCGCACCGCGCCGGGGCATCCTTGATGAAGTCGGTCCACCAGACATCCCGGCCGGGCGTCATCTCGACCGCCTGTCCGGTCCGCCTCACCACCACCACCGTCTTGACGCCGGGACATGCCCTGAGCGCCTCGTCGGTGTTCCGCTTGAGCGGCACTGCCCCGCCGCGACGGAAGCCGCCGTCGGCCGTAATCACCAGGGCCGAGTCGGCGTCACGGATCCGGTCCCGGACCGCCTCGGGTGAGAAGCCGCCGAAGATGACGCTATGAGGCGCGCCGATGCGCGCACACGCCAGCATCGCGATCACGACCTCCGGGATCATCGGCATATAGATCGTGACCCGATCCCCTTTGTTGACACCGTGCCGCTGCAGCGCCGCCGCAAAGCGGCTGACCTCGCGATAGAGATCCCAGTAGGTCAGGGTCCGGGTCTCACCCGGTTCCCCCTCCCAGATCAGGGCGGCCTTCGTCCGCAGCGGGCCGTTAATGTGACGGTCAAGACAGTTATAGGCGACGTTCAGCTTGCCGGCGATAAACCACCTGGCGTGCGGAATCTTCCACTCCAGCGCCCGCTTCCATGGCTTGAACCAGTGGAGGGTCTTGGCCTGGCGCTCCCAAAACCGAACCGGATCGTGTGCCGCCTCCTTGTAGACGGCCGGACTATTGACAATCGCGCGCGCCCTGAACGCCTTCGTCGGCTTGAACCGTCGCCGCTCGCTCAGCAGTCTCGCCACGGCATCATCGCCCCGGCTTTTCGTGATCGCCATAGGTTCCTCCGTTTCAGAGTATCCGCAACCTTCGATATACCCTGTACGAGTGTGGGCTGCCATTGTACGTGACGTCGAAGAAGGCTGACAACCGTTTTTGTGCAACTATCCTATTACGGTCATAGCGGATATCGCCGAAACACCGGGAAGACCGTCGACAATTCTGCGCCTCCTTCAGAACAAGCCGGGTATTGCCGATAAACATAGCGGTGCGGCTTGACCGCGTGGTGTTCCTCATCTACGCGCTATCGCTACTATTTGACTGCAATAATACCCGTACGTCATTCCCGCAGTCCTTAAGCGGGAATCCATTGATTGTACTGGATACCCGCTTTCGCGGGTATGACGGCTGACGGAACCTCTTGAAATACTTCACCCTTGGACAGACTCAGGGTGAACGGGATCTGTAAAGAAGCGTTAGATACACTACGCTGGTAACGTACAGTTCCGGTAATCGGGCACCGCTATGGGCTGATGTCATGGGGTGTTTGCCGGGTGATAGGGCGAAGAGGTCATAGGAGGGTACTGCGACGGATAGCGTCTCACTGACGCCACCCGACGGGATGGCGTCGACACACGGTGTACCGATAACGAGAGAACTGCGCTCGTTACGCTATTATCAGACCGTCATAGTCCTCGCCCTCGCGGTCTACCTGTACTACCTCGTCTATCGACTGCTGTACACCATGAACCAGGACGCGCCGGCGTTCTCCCTGATTTTCTACTATGCCGAGTGCCACGGGTTCGTCTCCCTTGCGCTCTACTTCTTCCAGTTGTGGCATCCGATCCGGCGAACCCCGCCCCCCGCTTCGCCCGGCCTGCGGGTCGACGTCTACATCCCCACCTACAAGGAGGAGATCGATCTGGTCAGAAAGACGGTGTTGGGCTGCATCAACATGACCTACCCGCACCAGACCTATATTCTCGATGATGGAAATCGGGCGGCATTCGCGGCCCTTGCGTCGGAACTCGGATGCGGGTACGTCACCAGGACGGAGCGCGCCCATGCCAAGGCCGGCAACCTGAATCACGCCCTCTCGGTCACCGACGGCAACCTGATTGTCGTCTTCGACGCCGACTATGTGCCTCAACCAGATTTCCTTGACAAGACGCTCGGGTACTTCACGGACGATCGGGTGGCCTTCGTCCAGACGCCGCAGAATTACTACAACGTCGACTCGTTCTCATTTCATTTCAATCCGAAGCGGCGGATCATGTGGAATGAAGCGGACCTCTTCTATCGCTTTATGATGCCGGCCCGGGACTACTGGGACTCGGCCTTCTTTGCGGGCACGTCGGCGGTATTCCGAAGGACGGCCCTCGCCGACATCGGCGGATTTGCGACAGAAACCATTACGGAGGACCTCCATACCAGCGTACGCCTCTACAAGAGGGGCTGGAAGGGTGTCTATCATAATGAGCTGCTGTCCAGCGGTCTCGCCGCCACCGACCTGAAGAATTATCACGTCCAGAAACTCCGCTGGGCCGAGGGCAATATCAGCCTCCTGTTTGCCGACAACCCGCTATGGACCAGGGGGCTGACCCTGCCGCAGCGGATCTGCTTCTTCGCCACCGTGTTCGGCTGGTTCATCGGCGTGCCCAAACTGATCTACTTTGTCACCCCGGCGGTCATGCTGCTCACCGCGCAATATCCTATCTATCCCTTTGACTGGCCGTTTCTCTGGCGGTATGGGATGTTCCTGACAACTATCATCCTGAGCGTCAAGATCGTCAGCCGAGGGTACGGACGTATCCTCGATGAAGAGCTGTCCAACATGTTGAACTTCTTTGTCCTGACCAAGGCGGTCGTCAGGAGCCTCCTGTGCCGGAGGGCGCGATTCATCGTGACCGGCAAGGGGGCCGGCGAGGCGGTCAGCCTGCGGGGTGTCCTGCCCCAGTTGACGCTGATCGGTCTGTGCATCGCCGGGGTGGAGTGGGCAGTACTGAAGTGGCTGTATACGGTCTCGCGCGACTTGATCGGACTTGGCATCGGCGCATTCTGGACCGGTATGAATGGGCTGCTCGCATGTCGGGCGGTCGCCACGGCGACCGCCCCGCTGCACCGCCGGAGGGATTTCCGGTTTCCCGGCGGCCTGCCGGTCTGGTACCAAGCGGGCTACGATGAGGGAACGACAAAGGGGTTGGGGCTCAGCACCGACCTGAACGAGCATGGGATGGCGCTTATGACCTTTTTACCCCTGCCTATCGGGGAGCCGGTGAACCTGCAGTTGCACCTGGGACCCCGGATCCTCTCATGCGACGGGATCGTCCTGTATGTGCTCAAGGGTCCCACGAACGAGGGGGTCTTCCGATACGGGATTCAATTCAGCGATCCGTGCAGGGCGCAGCAGGACACGATCACGACATTCTGTTTCAACCGGATGCTCCCGACCCTTCTCCGGCGATTCGAGGTCGGGCCCTCACTGTGGACCAAGCGGATGGCAGACTATTACGACCGTCGGCGCATCCGGCGGCGGGCCGCGCGCAGGGTCGTCAGCCTGCCGGCCCTCCTGCATACCGACCCGCCCCACTGCCTGGTCACGGAGGACATCAGTATCGCGGGGGTGGCGTTCATGGCGCCGACCGCGTTGGCTGTGGGCGAGCGGACCGCGATGACGGTCTTCGGACCGTTCGGCAGACTGGACGCGCCGATCGAGATCCGATACTGCCGGGCCATAGCAACCGAGGGCGCCTACAAGGTCGGGGCCGAATTCGTGGGGCTGCCGGAACCGTCTCGTGAGCGTCTGCGACAACTCTGCGAGACCGGGCGCCAAGAGAGGGTCGCGTGAACGGGACCTCCCTGATCAGCAACAGATGGGTCGTCGGCGTCGCCCTCCTGCTGTATGGCGCGCTGCTGTGGGGCGGGTTCCAATGGATCTATCGGGCTGAGATCGAGCTGCAGCGACTGGCGCACGCCACGGAGACGCCGAATCCGGAGCGCACCGGACGCGTCTACGAGGCCATCATGCGCTCACCGGTCAAGCGGACCAATCTCGAGACCTTCGTGGCCCTCGGTGATCTCTTGGAACGTACAGAACGCTGGAATGAGGCGATCCTGGTCTGGCGGCACACGGTGGCTGTGGCGCCTGAAAATCACGGATTCAGGTGGCGGCTCGCGCTGGCCCTGCACAACGCGGGCCGCTATACGGAGGCGGAGCGCTACTTCGCCGAGTTGCTGGGAGAGGAGGCGACCTGACATGGTCAGACAGACACGATGGCGTGCGGTCATGCTCTCCGCGGCGCTGATCGGTGCCGTATTCACCGCGCCGACCCATGCCGAGGAGTCGAAGATCGACGAACACTTCCTGCTGTTGATGGGGGCCAGGAACGCAGCGAAGGCGGGCAAGCACGAGACGGCGATCGCCCGGTACCGGAGGCTGCTCGAACACCGTCCCTCGTACCCCGATGCCGGACAGGAGTTCGGATGGGCCCTGGTAGCGGCCGGACGGATTCAGGAGGCGGAGGAGCAGTTCCGGATCATTCTCCAGACGAATCCCAAAGACATCGAGGCCTGGAAGGGGCTGCTCGAAGCGGCGCGGAAGGGCGGGAAGCAGCATGAGATCCTCAAGTCGTTGGAGCGGCTGGTCGAGTTGGAACCCGCACGCCGCGATCTGCGGATGCAACTCGCGCTCGAACTCCATAACCGCGGGAGGTTCGCGGAGGCCGAAGCGCACATTGTCATTCTGCTGGGAGAGTAGTCCATGCCCCGAACACCCCGCCGAACCGCCATCGGGCTCATGGTCTGCGGTCTGCTCGGCATGTGGACCGCCGCCATCGCAGGGGCGCAGGAGCCCACCGAACGCGAGGTGTTGATGCTGGGCGCCAGGAACGCCTGGAGGCTCGGCGCCTATGACCAGGCGATCGCCAGGTATCGACTGGCCATTGAGCGGGATCCCACCCAATGGGACGCGGTGGAGGAACTGGGGTGGCTCCTGCTTGCCATAGGACGTACCGATGAGGCAATCCGACAGTTTGAGGCCGCTACAACCCTCGCGCCCGACAACCTCACGGTATGGCGCAACAGGGCCAGGGCGTACGGCTGGGCATTCGCGTACGAACCGGCCTTGGACACCTTTGACGTGATCCTCAAGCGGTTTCCGAGTGACGCCGCTACAGAGTTGGAACGGAACGGGAAGCGGGCGTTGTGGCTGGGGCGACTGAGACCGGCACAAGCGGCATTCGAACGGCTGGCGGAACTCGAACCGAACAATACCGAGGCGCTTTTTGATCTGGCACAGATCGCCGCACAGCGGGAACGCCCATGGCAGGCGCAGGCGCTCTACCGCCGCCTGCTGGCCGTAGCGCCGGAACACCGACGGGCCGCGCTGGGGCTGGAGCTTAATACCCGGCTACAGCAGCCGCTGCTCATGCTTGACTACGCCTTCATTGACCAGCAAGGCTATGACGGCAAGCGATCCATCAGATACGGGCTTGGCAGCGCCGAGGGCCGTGTGCGCATCTCCGATACCGTATCGGCCCGATTGGGTTACCAGAACGCCCAGTTTCACTTCGGGCACGATAGCCTATTGGCACACGCAGGTACCGTGGGGCTCGGCTATCACCCGAACAGCTTTCTGCAGTTTACCGGATTCGTCAGCGGTCTGCACTATGATAGAACGGACCGAGACCGGATCAACCTCGGCGTCGGCGTCTCATACGAGACGCTGTCCGGCCTGACACTCCGCGCCGACTTTGAGCGGAAGGATCTGTGGGAGAATCGGACCACCGTATTGGATGGGATCGTTACCCACCGATTCTCGACAAGCGTGAGGGGCGTTGTCGGGCAACGGCTGGAGTGGACGATCCAGGGTGACTTTACCGACTACTCCGACAACAACACCAGGATCGGCGGTGAGTTCCTGGCAGCGTATCGACTGCTCTGGTTCCCGACATCGCTCCGTCTGATCTATCGTGTCAACGGCTTCGGGTTCCAGCGGGAGCGCGCCTACTTTTCCCCGTCAGCCTACGCCACTAATACGCTCGCCGTCGAGTGGCAGCACCGGTTGGGTTACCCGACACACAAAGACTACCTGGCGGAGGCGCCGCGGAATGCCTACTCCATCTACTATGGGATCTCCATCGACAGCAACGGTATCCCGTTTAATGAGTGGCGCGGGAGATTTGCCTACGCGTTGGCGCCTCAGTTGGACGTTGGTCTGTCGCTGAAGACCATCCGGTCGACCGTCTATAACGAGTGGGGCGCTCAGGGATCGATCGGCTATACATTCTAATGAAGGATGACGGCATGCCCCCACGGACAGAGGTCGCGACGGTCGTCGGGCTGTTGGGCCTGCTGCTGGTATCGTGCGCAGCCTCGGTCTCCGACCCCCAGGCCGACACGACTCCAGTAACCGAGCTGATCGCCAAAACGTGGCAGGGGTTCCGCCAGCGGTTTATCGACGCCGATGGGCGTGTCTTTCGTCCGCACAACAGGGGGGACACCGTGTCCGAGGGGCAGGCGTACGCGCTGCTCATCGCCTCACTGCTGGACGATCGGCCGACGTTCGACAGGGTGATGCGCTGGACCCACACGCATCTATCGCGTCAGAGGCACGCCGGCGACCATCTGCTGGCCTGGCACTGGCAACCGGGCCGGGGGGTCGTCGACTGGAACAGCGCCTCTGATGCCGACATCGACTATGCGCTGGCGCTGATCATCGCCGCTCACCGCTGGCACGACCCGCGCTATGCCCAGGCGGCACGACCGATCCTGAACGATCTGCTCAGCCTGAATACCAAGGTGGTGGATGGCCGAAGGTATCTGCTGCCGGGCAACTGGGGACAGGACAACGACCGCACCATCATCAACCCGTCTTATCTGTCTCCGGCGCACTTTCGCGTCTTCTTCGCCTGTACGGGGGATGCCCGTTGGAACGACCTCATCGACAGCAGCTATCACCTGATCGATACGGCCTCACGACGCTTGGCCGGATTATCGGGGGTCGGCCTGATGCCGGACTGGCTGCGCATCGCGCCGGACGGTTCATTGACACGGGCCGAAGGGTTCTCGAATCGATTCGGGTGGGATGCCGTTCGAACCCCGTGGCGACTCGGAATGGACGCCCTGTGGTTCGGCGAAGATCGGGCGAGGCGATACCTCGCGCGCCTGAGTGGATTTTACGCCGGGGAATGGCGAAGACTGGATGGTCGGTTCTTCGCGGAATATAGCTATGAGGGCCGACCGATTGTGGAGTATGAGCACACGGCGAGCTACGCGATGAGCCTGGCAGCGTTGGTAGTGACCGACAGTCTGATCCTGGAGGGTGTATGGGATAGGCTGCGCAGTCGGTTCAACGACAAGGCGCAGCTCTTTGAGGCAACCGACGATTACTACGCCAACAGCCTCGCCCTGCTGGGGCTTATCCTGTACCGCGAGGCGCAGCAACCGACCATCGATCTTAAGACGCTCCGTTGCCGATGAGGTGCCGCGTACCCGTCTCCGTCGCCATGATTGGCTGTTGCGAAGGGTGCCCGGCTATCGCGTGCTCGGCACCGGGCGGTAATACTGTGACGCCTCGGGGATCCAGGCCTCGATCTGCTTGATACGGGCCGACTCCGACGGGTGGGTCGAGAGAAACTCCGGGGGACGGTCATGGCCCTTGGAGGCCTCGGCCATACGAATCCACAGATCGCGGGCAGCGCGCGGATCATACCCGGCCTTGGCCATATAGATGAGCCCCAGATGGTCGGCCTCCGATTCCTGCGAGCGACTCCAGGGCAGCATCAGACCCACCGCCGCACCGGCGCCCAACAAGGCGCCCACCGTCTGCAGGGTCTGCGGGTCGCGTTTCGAGAGCGCCGCCATGGTGCCGGCCAATCCCACCTGCACCAGCAGACCTTGGCTCATCCGTTCGGCGCCGTGTCGCGCAACGGCATGAGCGACCTCATGCCCAAGCACCGCCGCCAGCCCAGCCTCATCCTTCGTGATCGGCAGGATACCGGTGTAGACGGCCACCTTGCCGCCCGGCAGCGCAAACGCATTGGCCTGCCGATCCTCGATGACCACAAACTCCCATGGAAAATCCGTCCGACCGGTAGCCGCCGCAATGCGAGTTCCCACCCGTTTGACCAGATCGTTGGCCGCGGGATCGGTTGAAAGCTTGGATTTCTTGACAACCTCCTGGTAGGATTGGATGCCCATCTGCATTTCATCGGCTTCAGAAAGCAGCAGGAGCTGGGACCGACCGGTGATGGGAACCGTCTGACACGCGGTCATGCCGAGGCAGACAAGGAGGACGAGGCAGGAAGCGGCCAGCCATTTTAATCGAATGGGAAACATAGTGAGCCAGCGATCAGACCCGGTCACTGCTTAGCAGGTCCCTCGTGTCGGTCATTGCGAGGAAGCGCAGCGACCGAAGCAATCCCACCGTTCTTCGCACTCTCAAAAACGGTGAGATTGCCGCGCTCCCGTTGGCCGCTCGCAATGACGACCGCGGCGCGGGAGCCCTCATCGAGACCTTCGTGTGCATGGGCGTACCATCGGCGCAACGGGTATTGGTCAGCACACAATTCTCGCACTACTCAGGGCGGCTCGAAATCGGGCGATGGTGGCGACATAGTCCGGGGTCCCGAATACAGCAGAGCCTGCGACAAAGGTATCGGCCCCAGCCTCGGCGATACGGCGGATGTTGTCCACCTTGACGCCGCCGTCCACCTCCAGGTCAATCGCCTTCCCGACAGCGTCGATGCGCCCACGAATCGCTGTGATCTTCGGCAAAACATACTCGATGAAGCCTTGACCGCCGAAACCGGGGTTCACGCTCATGACCAGCACCAGATCCAGTCCTTCCAGCACATAGTCCAGCCAGGCGATGGGGCTCGCCGGATTGAGGGAGGCCCCCGCGCGACAACCGAGGCTCTTGATCAGTTGGATGGTCCGATCCAGATGGCGGGTCGCCTCCGGATGGACCGTAATGATATCGGCCCCACTCCTTGCGAAGTCGGGAATGATGGGATCCACCGGCTCGATCATCAGGTGGACATCCATCGGCTTCGTCGTATGAGGGCGGATGGCGGCGACGACAGCCGGTCCGATGGTGAGGTTCGGGACGAAGTGATTGTCCATCACATCGACGTGGATATAGTCGGCGCCGGCCTCATCCACGGCGCGCACCTCTTCGCCCAGCCGGGCGAAGTCGGCGGACAGGATTGACGGGGCGATCTTATAGGTGTACGTGGTCACGGACTAGTTGACACGCGGATCAAGTTCGCCCTTTGCGTAGCGGCGGGCCATATCATCCAGAGAGATCAGGCGGATCTTGCTCGCATGGCCGGCGCTCCCCAACTGCTCATAGCGCAGTTTGCAGATCTCTCGCATCCCCTTGGTAGCCGCCGTCAGGAACTTACGCGGATCAAAATTCTTTCTATTTTGCGCCAGATCCCGTCGGATGGCGCCGGTAGCGGCCAGGCGCAGATCGGTGTCGATATTGACCTTCCGTACACCGTGCTTGATCCCGAGTTGGATCTCCTCGATCGGCACCCCATAGGTCGTCGGCATGTCGCCCCCGAACTCCCGAATGACCTGCAGCCACTCCTGGGGTACGCTGGAGGAGCCGTGCATGACCAGGTGGGTGTCCGGGATGCGGGCGTGGATCTCTTTGACCCGCTCCATCACCAGGACGTCGCCCTTCGGCTTCTGGGAAAATTTATAGGCGCCGTGACTGGTGCCGATGGCAATGGCCAGAGCATCCACCTTTGTAGCCTTGACGAACCGGGCGGCCTGCTCGGGGTCGGTCAGGAGTTGATCCCGCGAGAGCGTCCCCTCGGCCCCATGGCTGTCTTCCTTCTCGCCGGTTCCGGTTTCAAGAGATCCGAGGCAACCGAGCTCTCCTTCCACCGATACCCCGATCGCGTGGGCCACCTCAACAATATGCGCCGTTGTCGCGACATTGTACTCATACGACGACGGGGTCTTGCCGTCAGCCAGGAGCGAGCCGTCCATCATGACGCTGCTGAACCCGGAGCGGATCGATGCGATGCAGACCGCTGGAGATGCGCCGTGATCCTGGTGGACCACCACCGGAATATCGGGATACATCTCCGACGCCGCCAGAAACAGATGGCGGAGGAACGGTTCACCGGCATACTTGCGGGCGCCGGCGGAGGCCTGCATAATCACGGGACTATCCGTCTCGTGGGCCGCCTCCATGATGGCCTGAATCTGTTCCATGTTGTTCACATTAAAGGCAGGAACGCCATACCCGTGCTCGGCGGCGTGATCAAGGAGCTGTCGCATCGAAACGAGTGCCATACCTTCCTCCTGTCTCTCTCTGTATGTCCTCTGTGCCTGTCCTAAATCTCGTGACACAACTTGACTGACTTCAGGTTGCTCGGACCATGCTCGGCCTCAATCATGCGCCTCGTCCGACTCTTGCCGCGCATCACCATCGAGTGGGTCGTTGAGCGGCTGTCGGCATATCGCACCCCGTGCAGCAACAACCCATCGGTGATGCCGGTTGCCGCAAAGAATACATCATCGCTGGACACCAGATCGCGCTCGGTCAGCACCCGGTTGATATCGAGGCCCGCCTCGATCACCGCCTCGCGTTCGCCCGGCTTCTGAGGGGCCAGTTGGCCCAGCATCGCCCCGCCCAACGCGCGAACCGCACAGGCGGCAATGACCCCTTCCGGGGTCCCGCCGATGCCCATCAGCACATCCACCCCGGAGCCGGGGGTCGCAGCCATCAGCGCGCCCGCCACGTCGCCGTCGGTGCGTGTCAGCACGCGCGCCCCGGCGGTCCGTAGCGCGCCGATCAACTCCGCATGCCTCGGCTTGTCCAGCACAAATACGGTGAGGTCCGTTATCGGCTTGTGTTTTGCGGCGGCGATTGCCGCCAACGTCTCGGTCACCGGCGCGGTCAGGCTCTGAGGTGAGATCGCCTCCCGCGCCTCGCGCCCCACAACCAGCTTATTCATGTAAAAGCCCGGTCCCGGCGACCACATCGTCCCGCGTGGCGCCACGCCAATGACGGCGATCGAATCCGGTCGACCATGCGCCAGCAGACTGGTCCCCTCCACCGGATCTACCGCTATGTCCACGGCAGGTCCCTGACCGGTCCCAACCGCCTCGCCGTTGAAGAGCATGGGCGCCTCGTCTTTTTCGCCTTCGCCGATCACGACGACGCCGGCGATATCCACCGTTCTGAGCATCGCCCGCATGGCGTGGACGGCCGCCTCATCGCCCGCATCCTTTTGCCCACGTCCCATCCACCGTCCCGCGGCCAATGCCGCGGCCTCGGTCACACGGACCAGCTCCAGGGCAAGATCGCGCCCCAGACACCCGTTCATCGTCGATACACCGCTCATAGACGTCCCCTTTATTATGTGCTGCGAGAACCTGTCAAGGGCTGGATTCACACGCCTGCGCCATCACAGGTCTTTAAGACCGCGGAGGGCGCGTGATTGCGGGAGAAATATTTCACAGGCGCTTGACAATGTCAACTACTTCGTAAGCGTGAAGGGTAAGGCGTAAGGAGTAACCTCCCTCCCCCTGACGCCTTACGCCTTCCGAGTCGCAGCGGCGTCTCTATAGCGGACATCCACCCAGTAACGCGGCAACGATTCGCCGGAGGGAAAGATCAGATCGGCCTTCTCAAAACCGGCGGGATCCTGCATCTCCTCACCGGCGTGGATTCGCCCCATCACCACCGATTGATGGGGATCAAACAGCGCAGGCAGATCGATGACCTCGACCAGATGACCGGACTGTTTGTCTTTCAGGAACATCTCAACTCCTCCTGACGGCGTGTGTCATGACGGTTGACTCGATTGAGAAGGGAGAGAGGCCGAACAGCATGACCAGCCAGGCGATGGCGCAGACAACAATCACAAACACCATGATGACGACGGCAAACAGCAGCGGTCCGCTGAGCAACCGACCCGATGACCCGACTGAAACCGAACTGACATACTCAACGCGGACCTCCTGATCAGGTCGAATCCGACCCTGAAGCGCCTTTGCGAAATCATAGGCCTGTTCGCGATGCCAGGGCCAGCCCTTCATGGTCTCTCGTTTGCCGTCTGTGGTATTGACAATGACCGTTGGGGTGCCCTTGAGGAGGCAGTAGCCGAATAGGACAAAAATCACGCCGACAAGCACTACCATCGCGGGTATCCCAATCAGAATAAGCAGAAGTCCATTGAGGAGGCTGCGGGATATGACGAATTGGACCGATGCGATCTCACTGAGAGGCACATCCTCCTCGTGTCCTTCGGTCAGCCAGCCTCTATTCGGGTGGTAGACGACCCTCTGGTCGGTGACCGCCCCGAATATGTTATCGGCAAAGGTCGTGTCTACTGTTTCTTCCGTCTCGGCCATGCATGAACCTCCCCTTATCAAACAGTACTATCGCCGCTCCGCGTGGCGGATCAATTCATATGTATCAGGTAGTTAGACTGAAGACTAAAGACTGAGGCGCCTGAGAACCTTCCACCTTCAGCCTGGGATCGTGCTGACTTTCAGCCCTCAGCGGTCGTGGGATCAATCACCGACCTGATCTCCGATACCCGGTTGGCCGGAAAACCGCCTTGTCGGGCATGCTCCAGAACCATCTCGGCGTTCGGCGCAATATAGACACAATAGACCTTCTCGTCGGTCACATAACTGTGCACCCACTGGATTTGCGGCCCTAACGCGCCCAGCACACCGCACGACTTCTGCGAAATGGCCTGAAGCTCCTGAGGCGACAGCCTACCCGCCCCCGGGATCTCTCGCTCAATCAGATACTTCGGCATGGACGATCTCCTTAGAAAAGCGTTCAGCGGTCAGCGTTCAGCGTTCAAGAGCAGGCTGAAGACCAAAGGTCAATAGGCTGAAGGCGGAGGATAAGGATCCTTCAGTCTTCAGCCTTCGGTCTATCTCCCTGCTGTAATTACTTCGGAATCGCAACGCCAAACGGCATCTTACCCACCGGGACGGTGGCGATGACCTTCTCGGCAGCCACATCGATCACCGATACGGCGTCGCTGCGACCACAGGCAACATACAGGAGGCGTTCGTCGGGGCTGAAGTCCAGATACCAGGCCCGCTGCCCCACAGGGATCTGTTTCGTAATGGTCATCGTACGGGCATCGATCACGTAGACCGCATTGCTCCGGCCGTGCGCCACATAGAGCCTTCGGCCATCCCGTGTCACCACGACCCCAACCGGCCGCTCCCCGACCGGGATGCTCTTGATGACCTTGTGCCGGGCGACGTCGATCACCGACAGCACGCCGGGCTCGACCTGCTCGCTGGTCACGTAGGCATATCTGCCGTCAGGGCTGAAGGCGATTCCGCGTGGGTTCTTCGCCACCGGGATGTTCGCCGTCACCTTAAGGACCGCGGTATCAATGACCGAGATCGTATTGGACGTCTCATTGGACACATAGGCGATTTTTCCGTCGGGACTGACGGCGATTGTCTCGGGCTCGACCTGAACCTCGATGGTGGCGACTATCGTACCAGTCTTGGTGTTCAGCACCGTGACCGTCCCGCCGTTCTCGTTCACCGCGTACAGCCGAGCCCCATCGGGACTCAGCGAGAGTCCCTCCGGGTCGACCCCGGCCGGCCACGTCTCCAACACCTTCCCGGCTTCCGCGTCAATCACACTGATATCATCGGAATTGCCGTTGGCAGTATACACAAATCGCCGGTCGGGCGAGATCACCACCCCTCGCGGTCGTTTGCCTACAGCAATCGTACGAACCACTGTATTGGTTGTGGTATCGATGACCGAGACCTCATCAGATTTCTCATTCGCAACATAGGCCATCGGTCCCGCCGCGGCGGCCGGTGGAATTCCGCCGGACCAGCACAGCAACGCGACCATAAGCAACCAGCAGCTTCGACGAACTGATTTTGGCATTACTCTCACCCTTTCCTTCGGCGCTGAACAAGGTTGAGCGCGATACTTCCTCGAGACGACGTCACTACGATTTCCTATCACAGATTGCATGGGATGTCCACCACGAAGGGAGGCGCGTAGAGCAGCTCACCGATAATTGATATCGACTTATTCTTCTGTCCGCTGATGGGCTCCGTCCTTATAGTTTTTGGTATTGTTGCGGTAATTGTTTGATCGCGAATGGTGATTTTATCTGAGTTCGGCATTCAAGAACGGGAATACCGCATGCGTCGCTGGCGCGCCCATGGGGATGAAAGTCGGTATCGAGCTCGTACCGGTAACCTGCTCGTCATTGCGAGCGACCAACGGGAGCGTGGCAATCCGACACGCAGTGTCGTTGCGAGGCGGAGCCGAAGCAATCCCGTCGTGACAGAGGCGAAGAACGGTGAGATTGCTTCGGTCGCTACGCTCCCTCGCAATGACCCGCACGGGAGACTTTCTGGGCAATTATGACCACAATTAGACCATATACGTCAAAAGGCGTATTGACGGCACGTCGTCTGTAGAGTATTTCTGATCGCGCTCAACAGCTACACCGTTTAGGAGCATGCGATCATCTCTACCCACACAAGGCCAGGGAGAGCCACGTTGTTGGAGACCGGCCGGGGACCTCCCGACTCTGCACCGTTGTGAAGACCGCTCGGTGCGTAAACAAAAGAAGATATCCGTCGCAGGGTCACTCGAATCTGCACAGATGCCGTGCCGATAGGCACGGTGGGTGATCCCTCCGGATCAATGGCATCGATTCAAGCGAGACGAGGCGACTATATCCTGGATGGCTAAACAGGCGAGTACCGACACTCGAGAGGAGGACCGAACAGCATGAAACGGAATCGATTGGTTGGGGCAATGGTGTTGGGTGGGATGGTGATGGTGGCGGCGCCGGCGATGGCGGATACCTGCGCACAGTTGGCCGGCCAAGGGCTGACGCATGATGCTCTGAAGACTGCCCTGCAGGGCGTGGTGCCGGGCAATGGCGGTACAGATACCCCCAGCGGCGGTCTGGACTTTCCGATGTGGCTGACGCTGGTGGACGACAGCGGCAGGGTGTGCGAGGTGGTCAACTCGCTGGGTTCCGGACAGAGCGCCTTACGCGATATCTGGCTGGGCAGCCGCGTGATCTCGGCGCAGAAGGCCAGTACGGCCAACGCCTTCAGCACGGGACTGCTCGCTCTGTCCACCGCCAACTTGCATAAGGCGGTGCAGCCGGGCGGAAGCCTGTACGGACTTCAGCACAGCAATCCGGTCGATCCGACTGTCGCGTATGAGGGCGACTCCGGCAAGTTCGGCAGCGTCAAGGATCCGCTTGAGAAGGAGCGGGTCGGCGGCATCAACGTCTTCGGCGGCGGTCTCGCCCTGTATAACAACAGCCACGTCAAGGTTGGCGCGATCGGCGTCTCCGGTGACACCTCGTGCACCGACCACGTCGTCGCCTGGAAGGTTCGCGAGGCGTTGGCGAGCGGAGCCTTCCAGGTTGCCAATCTGCCAGGGGGTGTCTCCTCTGTGGGGAACGATGCCTTGATTCAGGGAGAGTCGGCCGGCGCCTTCCCGGGCGGCTTCAATCATCCCACCTGCCTCAACAATCCCACGGATGCCAACGACGGCGGCTCCATCGAGGGCAACTGACCGTGACCTGCAGCGGGTTGGGGCGGACCGCTCCAACCCGCTGCAGTACCCCACAATTTCGCGATACCGCACCGACCCCCCCAACGTACCCGACTCGATCCGATTTCACGCGGCAATCCGTGTAAAAGGCATTGAATTCGATATCGCGCTGGTGTATCGTAAGTCTCCGCACCCGCATGCGATACTATCCCGGCGCAGGGGGCCCGGACATCCGTCGGACAGTTCGACATTGCCCGTAGGCTATGACAACGCTATAATACGTCGTCGTATCGGTCTTCCCGTATTAACCTATACACAGATGGAGGAGCCATGAGCGTACTCGTAGGCAAGCCCGCACCAGTTTTTACCGCAACCGCCGTCATGCCGGATGGCAGCCTTAAGGACAACTTCATGCTATCCGACTACTGGGGCAAGTATGTGGTGCTCTTCTTCTATCCCCTTGATTTCACCTTCGTCTGCCCTTCAGAGATCATCGCCTTTGATCATCGCGTGGCCGAGTTTGAGAAGCGCGGCGTGCAGGTCGTCGGCTGCTCGGTCGACTCGCATTTCACCCATTGCGCATGGCGCAATACCGCTGTGAAGAACGGCGGCATCGGTCCGGTGAAATATCCGCTGGTCGCCGACCTCAATAAGGACATTGCCCGTGATTACGACGTCCTGCTGCCTGGCGGTATCGCCCTGCGCGGCTCGTTCCTGATCGACAAAAACGGCATCGTGCAGCATCAGGTGGTCAACAACCTGCCGCTCGGCCGCAATATCGACGAGATGCTTCGCATGGTTGATGCGCTCCAGTTCACCGAGGTACACGGAGAGGTCTGCCCGGCCGGGTGGACACAGGGGGCTAAGGCGATGCAGCCTACCGCCGCGGGTGTAGCCAGCTACCTCGCCAGCGAGGCGGCGAAATTGTAAGGATTATGGGAAGGGGTGGTCGCGTGAGACGGACCCTGTAACCGCCTGCGCCGACCACCCCGGACCTCCTCATGCGACAGTCTCGTCCTGCCCTCCCTTTCTACGCCGTCGTCGCCTACCTGTAAGGTACACTTCACGGTGAAACACTATGCCGAGTTTGAGTCCGGCTTTATCTGGACATCGCTGACAACGGCGATCCTCGGCGGTTTTGCGTTCGGCGCCTACCTGGCGATCGTCATCGGTTACGGCTTTCCCGCCGGACAGGCCTTCTACGCGCTGATCCAAACCCACGGGCATCTGCAGCTCATAGGGTGGGCAGGTGTCTTCATCATGGGCATCAGCCTGCACTTTATTCCTCGACTGGCCAGCTTCCCCCTCCCCCATCCGGAACGGATGACCGGTATCCTCTGGTTCATGATTCCGGGGCTGCTGCTCCGAGCCGTCGGGGGACCCGTATTGGCCACCATCGAGGAGAGCCCGCTCTTTTTACCCCTCAGTTGGTTGGTCGCCGCATCCGGAATGTTGGAGGCAGGCGCCATCGTCCTGTATGTCTCGCTGCTGATCGAGACCGTGCGCGGGAGCACCAAGGTCAGCAGACTTCCGGCGCTCAGCGCGGTCAAGCCCTATTTTGGGATGATGGCGGCCGGTTGGATCCTCTCTGCGTGTCTCAACCTGTTCCTGCTGCTCCGAATGGCGACAACCGGCCATGCCGTCATCGACTCCGGCTGGAACGAGTTGACCATTCAGACCTTCACCAACCTGGTCCTGTTGCCGGTGGCCTTCGCGCTGTCGGTCCGCCTCTTTCCGCTCTATCTTGCGCTACCCGCCCCGGATTGGCCGGTCTACAGGATCGGGTGTACGTATCTCGTGTCCGTCCTGTTGCAACTGATCCCGGCAATACCCCCCCTGGCGGCGCGCGCACCAGACGTCACCACACTGATGGCGGCACTGGGGACGATGCTGAAGGGCGGTGTGATCCTCTGGTTTGTGTGGCAACTGGATATCCTGACTCGACGCCGGCCCCTGGGGCGCCATGCCCGCTTCCTTGACACCGGGCCTGGCCGCCCGCCCACGCGGCCCGGCCTTCCGGATTATGGAGAGTTTGGCCGGTTCGAACGGCTGGTCTACGCCGCCTATGCGTGGCTCGTCCTCGCGGCGTTCGTGGAACTTTTGACCGGCGCGGCTACCCTGTTCGGCGTTTCGGCCCCGGTTGCCATGGACGTCATCCGCCATATGTATCTTCTCGGCTTTATCACCCATCTCATCTTCGGCGCGTCGGTCCGGATGTTGCCCGGCTTTATCAGAAGAAAACGGGTCGCCGACGTAACATTGGTCGATGCGACCTTTTGGTTGGGAAGTGCCGCGGTATTCTGCCGCGTGGTTCCGCTCCTGTCGCCGTCGTGGTTCACCGATCTGCTGCCGGGCGGCGACCTGCTCATCCAGACGATCTTTGCGATCTCGGGGATATTCGGATGGGGGGCCGTTGTCTGTCTGGCGATCAATCTGCGACAAACAGCGAATGCGCCCGCAAGACAGCTCTTAGCGGGCCGCTGGATGACGCCCGTAGCCCACTCCCACTTCGGAAAAGATCCCGATGGCGGCGGGGCTCGCGAGCACCGCACCTAGCACATAGGGCCGCCCAAGCCCACACACAGAACAGAGAGAGGAGGTCGTGAGTACCATGAAGGTCTCATCAATCGGCATCGTCGTCGGGGTGACGGGGTTGATCATGCTGGGATTATCCGGTGGCGCCCTGGCGGTTGAACTCCACGACCCCTCCACCGATTCGCGGCAACGTCTGGTCCTCGGTCCGGCCCAGCGACAGATGGTGCTCGCCGAAATGCGCCTGATGCTCGAGTCTGTCAGCGGGATCCTTCAGGGTCTTGCACGCAGTGATCGCCCGGCTGCAGAAAAGTCGGCCCGTACGTCTGGAATGACAGGATCCGCCGATATGGATCCGCATATTCAGACACGACTTCCCCGGCAGTTCCTGGAGCTGGCCATCCACACCCATCGGGGGTTTGATGCCTTGGCCGACCAGATCAAGGCCGGTCACAGTCAGGCCGACATCCTCCGTGAGCTTGCCAGGCTGACCGGCAATTGCGTGGCCTGTCATACCATGTATCGACTCGACGAAGGGCACTGATCACCGTGACGTTTGCCTTGACCGCGTCCGGCGCTTCAGCTATATTTTTGACAAGATAGGAGACGGGCCTACCTACCCGGCACGTTCCGGTTGACTATCTGATGTATGCAGATTCTGCACGATGAGCCGCGAAATGGCCGCACATCAGTTCACAAGCACTACAACGGTTGATGACGTCGTCCATGCCGATCCGGCCCTCAGTCGGGTCCTGAACGCGCACGGAATCGACACCTGTTGCGGAGGGAGCGCCACGCTTGCCGAGGCGGCACATGTCCGGGGCATCGACCTCGATGCATTACTCGGGGCATTGAACGGAAACGGCAAGCCTCGCGAACGGCCCGTCGCCGTCGCGACCGAGCCGATGCGCCCTTGCGCCTCACCTGCCTGTGAGGTCACGGTTCAACCCGTACAGCCGCCGCGCCCGACGGTGGCGGCGCCCGCCGTCCCGCGGCCGACCGGCTACGTCCGGTTCTTCGCGGCCAGCCTGCTGTTTGCGCTGACCCTCGGCAGCACGCTGGGCGCGCTGACCCTGGCGACAATCACCCTTCCCTGGAACTTTCTGGGCGGCCTGTCGAGCGACGCCACCAAAGTGGCACACGGGTATGCGCAGGTCTTCGGCTTTGCCGCGCTCTTCATCATGGGTGTCGCCTATCACGTGATCCCGCGCTTCAAGGCGGCGCCGCTTACCGCGCCGGGTGTCGCGTCGGCATCGTTCTGGCTGCAAACGGGCGGCGTGCTGGTCATCACCGTCGGTCTGCTTGCCGGGCCACCGGTGGTCGGACCGACACAGCTTGCAGGGGCCATCATGCTCCTTACGGCGGCGCTGGCCTTCGGATGGGTCATTCATCACAGCCTGGATGCGGGCGCGCCGACCCCCGAGCGTTTCGAACGCTACCTGCGCAGCGGCTGCGGATGGCTGGTCATCGCCGCCGCATTGGCCGTTGTGACGGCAGCCGGCGCGGATTCGCTCCAACCGGCGGTCTGGGAGACGGCACTGTGGGGGTTCGCCGGCTCGTGGATCCTCGGCATGAGTCTGCGCATCGCCCCGGTCTTCCTGGGTCTGACGCTCCCGCCGGCGCGGATGAACACGGCGCTGTTTATCGGCTATCAAGTGGCGGCTTCGGCGTGGATCCTCGTCGCCGTCATCGAGACGTGGATACCGCTGCCGGGGTTGCGCGCGCCGGCCGGGGTTGCGCTGGCGCTTATGGTGGGGGCATTCGTCCTGCGGCTCGGTATCCTTGGATCGTGGGAGAATCAGACGGTAGTGGGCGACCGCGGCTATGAAAAGTTCCTGGTAGCCGCCTATGCGTGGTTGCTGGTTGCGCTGGTATTCATACCCGTCTGGAGCGCTGTGTCGGCATTGACGGGTCAGCCCGTACCCGCGCTGGTCTTAGACGTCGGTCGTCACGCCTTCACCCTCGGCTTTCTGACGCAGATCATCATCGGTGTCGCTGCGCGCCTCATCCCGGTATTTGCCGGTACGCCGTTATGGAGCAGAGGCTGGCGCGACACGACCTTCTATCTGCTGAATGCGGCAATCGCCACACGCGGCCTTGAACTGCTGGTTGAGCTGGCCGGTCTGGACGAGGTGTGGCCGTACATCTCTATCTCCGGCGTATTGGGTGTCGGGGCCTTTGCGGCGTTTGCCGTCAACGTCATCATGACCGTCCGGACCCGCCCATCATCCGGACTCGCCTCGACCGAAATCGAACCGATGGCGGATAATTTCGTCTCCGATCTCCTCACCATCCCTGGTGCCCTTGAACTGCTCGTCAGTCGCGGCCTGCGTCCGCTCCAGAACCCGGAGATGCGGGCAGCCATGGCCCCCACGGTCACACTGCGACAGGCGTGCCGGATTCACAGCATCGAACTGGAACCGCTGCTGGCCGAATTGGGGAAGCTGGCGGCGACATCGCGCGAAGCGTAAAAGGAGGATTCAACCGTTATGAGCATGGACAAGGCAACACCGCGTGAACACCTGGCACTCTCGTTGCGAGTGCATCCCGAACCGATTATCGTGCGCGACCCCTTTCTCGAATTCCTGGGACTGGTCGCGCCCGGCGAGCCGATCGCGGTCAGCTTTGATGAGCTCGTCAAGGCGGCAGGCCACATGTGTCCGACGGTGGCCGGCGCCTACCTTGTCCTGCGGCACGGCCTCAAGGCCCTGTATGGTGATGAGCCGGCTGTTCGCGGCAACGTGCGGGTCACGGCATACGGCGGACCGACGGACTTCGGCTATGGGCCGATCTCGCAACTGGTGAACGTCGCCATTGGTGCGGCGCCGGAAACCGGTTTTGGCGGGTTGGGCGCCGGGCGCTTTCGACGGCGTGATCTCTTCGTCTTTCGAAGCGATGATCTCCGCCACAGCGAGTTCGACTTCGAGCGCCTCGACACCGGTCGTACCGTTCATGTGACGTATGAGCCGAACGTCGTACCGGCGTCCAAAGATCTTGCAGCCGCCATCGGCCCCGCACTCGGTAATGGAGACCCCGCCTCAGTCGCTCGTTTCCGCTCCCTCTGGAACGAGCGCGTGGAGGACATCCTTGAGGCCGACGCGCGCGTCGTGCGCATACAGGCTGTCGGGCAATAAATAATGACGACGGGCCGGCAGATAGTATCTCCCGGCCCGTAGTCCAGGCGTCAATCCAAGGTGATCTCGGACCTGCGTCGCCTGTCGTGCAGCCGCTGAAGCGCGTCCGGCCGCAACAGATACCGGCGTCCGCGCCTGGTCCACAATCGTTGCAGCGGCCCCTTGATGGCCGCACGCTGCCGTGCCGCACGGTCGTGGTTGTCGGCCTTTTTTGAAACGATTAAGCGAATCCGGCCGTGGGGATCGATGACAATGGTGCAGCCGGCCGGCAGTTCCACCGGTTCTCCGCCTTGGATGAGCGTACAGGTCTGCGTGACCTCGGCGACAAGATCGAACAGTACGGTTCCATCAGGCGACGTGCGGCGCGCGCATCGAATCGACTCGATGAGCGGAGGCGAGGCGTAGGTCATACCCTTGGGCAGACGCCGGCCGGGAACGATGAGACGACACCAACGAGCATGGTCGCCGGTTGTGATGAACGCACCCAAGGCCGTCGCCTGACGGCGCAACTCATCGGCGTCGGCAGGATGACCGGGATCGCCGTCGAAACGAAGTTCCTTGAAGGCGAGCCCGGGAACATAGAGTTCTACGGGCGGCTCCTGCCATCGGACCGCGTCCTCCGTCATGAACTGTACGTGATCGGGAAAGATTCGCCGCCGTCGGAACGATCGCATCAGCGCCTCTCGGTAGCCCAACTTATCGTCCGGAACCAACTCGGAATCGGCGGTGACAAGCGCGCGAAGGTACTCGCCCATCTCAAGGTCGACAGGCGGGCAGTAGTCGATGGCGCGGATGCAGATGTCGAGGAACCGGCCGGCCACGTCGCAGGCGTCCTGTGCCAGCGCGCGCACCAACTCCTCACTGAGCTGCGCCTGACCGATCGCCTGCGGGTCGAGACCGGCAATCCGGAACAACCGTTCCCCCTTGCGTCGTACAACCGTGACAAACGCCTCGAACACCGCCGACACAAGCACCGATCCAAGCTGATGCGCCTCGAGCGCAGGGTCGTAACAGAGCGGGCCCTTGCCTTCGCCTGGCGGCGCGTCGGAATCAAACGGCACGAGACCGGCCACGTCAATGGCCGATCGGAGGGCGGCGGCTCGACCCGGTGTTGAGCGCGCATATCCGAACTCGCGCGCCACATCCGCCAGCAACGATCCTTGCGCAATGGCGCCGCGTGATTCGCGAATGGCCTGCTCCACGACACCCGGATAGCTGAAGTGCAGGAACAGCGCCACGAGATCCGCGAAGCCCTCGTGAAACGCGGGTACGTCAGGATTCGTGGGTACCGCAAACGATGATCGCAGCGAGTCGAGCAGCGCGTGCGTGGTCTCGTGCGCAACGACATCGTGCGAGAGGGCCGTCAGGATAAGCCCTTTGCTCACCACGAAGCCGGCCGGCTTCACGCCGGCCCTGAAATAGCCGAACGACAACTCGCCCGCCTCTCGCGAATAGCCCGCATTGCGCGCGTACATGCCGAATGGGCGGACGACGAGCCTGGCGCGCGGCGTCCCATCGATCCCTTCACACGCCCAGGAGATATCCCGACCGAGCGCACGCCGAAACGCCGCGTACGTGAGGCTGCAGACGGCATACACCATCTGTAACGCAAACCGACCGTCGGCGGGCGACGGCGCCAGCCCACCGGACATCAACAGGTACGGATCATCGAGATCCAGGGTCGACGCCTCGAGCGGCTTGGGCGCGCCGGAGGGATCGATGTGGAATACCGACCCGACCGGCCCAGGCTCCACATCCTCGTACGGTACGCCCACGGTGGCAACGCCACCGATTCGGTGTGAGACCGACGGATCCAAGGTATAGATTTTGAGCGGGCGCAAAAGGGGCGCCCCGTGCGGCCGCTGATACGGGCGAGTCAGCGCCTGTCGCTCTACGCGAGAACTGATCTCGAACGGCGGTGATGCGGGTCTTGTCTTTGTGGTCATCATGGTACAGGTGACGTTGAGATCGGTTGGGGTCCGAGGATCGGCTATGTACCGGGTCAATCGAACACGATCCGGCCCCGGGCTATTCCACACGTCACAGCGGGGTTGTGGACACCACAACGCGCGTCGGCGTCGCCTCGATGATGCGCCACGTTATTGCGTGTTCGCAACCGGTCGCGGGCAGTTCGATCAACACACCCGTCGACGTGGATCGCCATCGCCCCGTCCGGAGCACCGGTCTATCGTCGGCGCCGCCCACGAACACCCGAGCGACACCTCCAGCCGCCAGTTCGAATCGTTCACGCGGGCGACGCGCAAGCGGAATCCGGTCGGTTTCAGGGCAATAGACCGCCCCGGCCTCGGTATCCTGCTCGAATACGTGGATCCACCTGATGCCGCAGATCGTCGACGGATCCATGCGTGCCTTTCCTGCGAGAGAGCCATGGCGCAATCAGTTGTCGGATACCGGCGCCCCGTCGACGACAGGTATTCGGCTGTGGCGAACAGCCCAGCTTCTGCGCGGAGCCTACTTCAGTCCACTCCGATTCGTATCAAGCGCCGCCCGCATGCGCACCGTCTGCTGGGTCGTCAGCATACACATCGCTGCGTCGTCGGTGTAGTCCATGTAATTCACAAACATATCGCCATGAGGCCCGTTGCCGCAGGTGATCGTGGGGAAGGCGGGCGTGCCGTAGTTCGGTCCGGCGCAGTTCGGTGTATCGGCCACCATATCCGAACCGCTGCAATCGGGGGTATCGCCCCAGATGTGGCGCAGGTTGAAATAGTGTCCGACTTCATGGGTCGCCGTGCGTCCCTTGTTGAACGGGGCCTCCGCCGTTCCCATCGTACCAAATGCCCGAACATTGATGACGACACCGTCCGTTGACGGCGGCCCGCCGGGGAACTGCGCATAGCCGAGCAGCCCGCCGCTCAGGGGGCACACCCAGATATTCAGATGCGTCTTGGGCGTGATCGGCGCGATGCCGCCGGTCGCGGCCTTCTTGACCTTGTCATCGTGCGTGAACGCAGCGACATTGGTCTTCGTACGCGTCACCTTGACGAGTTTGAACTGGATGCGCGAATCGGCCACGAGGCCCTTCCACGGCGCCGGTACATGGGCTTTATCCGGATTGGCAGCCCGGAAATCCCGGTTGAGAACGGCTATCTGGCTCTTGATCTGCGCGTTCGAGATATTCTGTTCATCGGTCTTGTAGACGACGTGGACGAACGTCTTGACGGTGACAATGGGAACGGCCTTGATATCGAACGCCAATTGACGCCGTTTGTCCGTGACTCCTTCGAGGCGCATCTGGTTGCCGCGAAACGCCGGGAACGTCTCCAACAACATCATGTGTGCGGCCATCGTCCCGCAACTGCGACGGAGTTGAGCATGCCTTTTCGCCATATTTCCTCCTCCGAATCAGAGTAAAGCGCTTGGACCCCCGGTCGCCTCTATGCGATGGGCGACTTCGCCTGTCTGGAACACAGGTTCGGACGGCGGCGGCGGACCTCGTGAAGCGTCATGGTTCCGAATCCCGCTGACGGCGCGAGGCTATCAGCGACAGGAGAAGAAGTCAAGATGAAACAGTGGGAGATTGGAAACAGTAAAGTCACACGTAAACCATCTTTCAATTCGGTTGTGTGTCAGTATTGAGTGTTGACATGCGAATGTCGGACTCTCGCCGCCTGACACTGCCGTTCGCGTATGGACTCTCCCGGACATCGAGTGGCTATGACAGGAGCCGGAGGCGCAGCTAAAAAAATGCCTGGAGCGCAAACGCCGCATCGTCATCGCGATCCCGATGGTGATACTCGATGCGAAGGGTCCAATTCCGCGATAACGTGTAGCGCGATCCGATAGACCATCGAATATCGTCGGATCGCTCGCCTACCGCATACCCCAGATACGTCCCCGTCGCCATCGCTCGCCAAGACGGCGTCAGATCAGCCACGATTCCGACGGTGCCGCCGCCGCCGATACGATGCCGCTTGTCGTAGGCACGACTATAATTGCCCTCGGCCTCCGCAAACGCGAACAGGACCTCACGCCCCAGCAGTCGAGACTCAACGGCGGCCCCGATGCCGCCACCCAAGACCCCATTACGGCACAGTCGACAGCCATGATGCCGGATCGTCTGCATGCCGACATTGATCTTCCACGACGGGGCATGGGTCACCGCATCAATCGGCGACAGGGAGAAGACATCGGCCAGGGTCGCCCGTTCAACGCGTGTCTCATCCGCCCGATTGTAATGACGGACCGTCACGGATGCGATCTCGATCTGAGCATCCGGGGTATAGCCATCCTCCGGATCCAGCAGATCGTGATAGCCCGCCCGTATCGTGACCTCTTCAAACGTATCTCGATTCCGCCACCCCGTTCCCACGCCGACGCGGGAGGTCTTATGCCCTGACTCCGGCTGTTTCGCAAACGGCGCCACCTCAAAATCCTCAGACGGCAACCTGATGCGGCTGCGGGCCGTCAAGAGTGTCCGGTTTTGCTCTCGCAGTTCAGGGGATGGCTCATCAGCCGTGTCGATGCGGTATCGCAAGACGTCCGATGCCAGATCGAGCAGGAACGCCTGTTGCTGGGGATTCCGGTCGACGAATGACGGCGACGTCAGCTCACCCGGATCGCGTGTGATGCGGTCGGCCAGGGCGCGGTCGCCCGGCGGGAGGGATGCCCGTTTGCGCCGAATCATATTGCTGCGGGCTGGTCGATACGTGACCTCCGATACCAACCCCGGCTTGGATGCAATCAGTCGAACCGTATCGGCCGGGACCGTCCAGAACAGAAACCGGTCCGCAAGGTGGAGTGACGGGTCGGCGTAATCGAGCAGCGTCAGCAGGTGATAGGAACAATTTTCCTTAAAGAAAAAATAGTCGAAGGAGGCATTACCCAGCTCCCACGCATGCATCAGCAGCCGCTCTACCTGCTGATCGGTAAAATTGAGGCGATACTCCCAGATGTCACGGTCCTCGATGTCGCGATACTCCTGGACCTTCAGATAGTACGGGATCGTTGAGAAGTAGCCCCTGTAGAGTCCGAAGACGCCGCGAACCGGATAGGCGATACCGGCGTCCGGCGGGACATCCGCCGCATAATTGATCGTGTAGGCGAGGATCCGTGTCTGCTCGGTCTGGCCCTTCTGATCGACCCGCAGCAAGGTATGACCGAACATGGAGGCCGGATTGTTCATGAAGGCCGAAGGAAAGATCAGCGTGATCGACCGGGCCTCGAAGTCCGCAACCCATCGGTCGAATCGCTCGCACGCCGGCTTCGGCAGGCGCGAATCGTCGAACTGCAATCGCTGCCTTAACCAGTGATAGCGCGCAACGAACGCGCATTGAGCCGGCTGCCGCGACCGTCCCACCAACTCCGATGAGAAGAATTGCGCCAGCGTCGCATCGAGCTCCGCCTGAGGATCGGTCTTTCCTTTCGACGACAAGAAAAAGCCCGGATCGTCCTGTTCGCTCTCGAGTCCGCCGAACAGACGGGGGCGATAATGCAGAAGCAGGTGCCACTCACGATCATCCGCAAGTTTGGCTGCACGCGCCTGGGTCTGCAGTTCGGACAGATATGCGGCGGCGGCGAGCGGCTGTGCGCCGACCGGCGACGAGGCGAGACAGACGACGACAATGATCAGGCCGAGCAGGGGTGAGGCTCGAACGAGAAAACAGAATGGGCTCTGACCGGAAGGCCAGAGCCCATTTACCAACTGAATGCTACCGAACAGAGGCCTTGGCAAGTACCGGATGACCGGCCATCGCGTCATGGATCGCCTTCACCATCGCTGCCGGAGAGGTCTCGCCCGCCTCGACCAGCGACGTATAGCGTTCCTGGGTCATGGCGAAGAAGGCGCCGTGTTGATCGGCCGGTATCCCCATCAAGGTCGCCAGCGAGGCCAGATGCTCCCCCTGACCTCGCGCCATCTCCTGGGAGAGGTTGTCGAAGTTCAACTCGGCGAACATGGTCGTCCTGGCATCGCCCCAGACCTTGCCGTCATTGGTACAACCGGAGGTCCCCGAACTGATGCCGAACGTCTGGCTGCCGAAGGTCCCGTTGGTCGTCGCCATCATGACCTGCGGGGCAATGTCCTTCTGCCTCTGAGAGTCGGCCCAGGCGAGCTTCCCCAAGCCGCACCCTGGTCCCGTATCGGGATTCGACACCGCCATTGCCGGACCTGCCTGCATCCCACACAGCACTGCGACCGACACCATCACCGCTTTCCTTACCATACGTCCCCCTCCTTGTAAGTGGTCAACGACGCGCGGTACGTCTCACGTGATGCGCGCATTATACCCGAAGCGACCCGTGATATTGAAACAAATTAGGCGGGTAACGGTGTCCCCCGTGTTGGAGCGATCTGCCCCTCAGGCGAGATCCGGCGGGACGTGTAAGGCTGCGGGTACCTCGATGACGGTCAGTCTATTCCGCTCAAGCGCCTTGAGCAGGGTTTCACCGAGCCTATCAAGGGAGTCCACCCTCATCGCAATTGCTCCAAACGATTGCGCGAGGGCGATAAAGTCCGGGTTGCTGAGCGCTTCATCGCCAACGAGTCGCCCTGCCTTCCGTTCAGCGTAATCCACAACGCCGAAGGCGTTGTCATTAAAGAGTAAGACGACAATGGCAATCTGGTGCTTCACGGCGGTCGAAAGTTCCTGACAGGAATAGAGGAATCCGCCGTCACCGCACAGCGCCAGGACCTGACTGTCAGATTTGGCGAGCTTTGCACCGATGGCGGCCGGCAACCCGAACCCGATCGTCCCGCTTCCCATCGCCCAGAGGAATGTCCTGGGTTCGTAGACCTCAAAGTACCTGCGGGTCCAGTACGTTGCAACGGTGGAATCGTTGGCGACGACGGCATCACGCCGCAACGAGTTCCGGATGACCTCAAGCAACCGCAACTCGGTCGGGTAGTGCGCCCTGAGGCCATCGAGGACCCGGCGTTTGGCCCCGATCACCTCAGGTCGCTCAAAGCCCGGCGATCGCAACGACTGTCGGCCCAGCCGTTCAAGAACACGCTCCAACGTTATGCGGGCGTCTCCAACCAACTCGACAACGTTGCGCCCTTGAACGTCCGGATGGGTCGAGGCGAACTGCCCTTGGTCACAATCGACCCTGATCCACCGCGGGGGCAGCCGCAACGACCACCTGCCGGTCGATCGATTGCTGAACCGGGTGCCGACAACGATCGCGAGATCAGCCGTTGCCAGGAGCGACTGCACAGGCACCTCGGTTCCCAGGTTGCCCAGCGACAGGTCATGAGCCTCCGAGATCGCCCCTTTACCTTTGATGCTGGTGAGGACCGGGGCGTGAAGCAATTCAGCCAATCGTTCGATCACGTTGCCTGCGCCGGAAGCGATCGCGCCGCCACCGGCATAGATGACCGGCCGTCTCGCCCCCGCAATCAGGTCGACCGCTTCTTTCAGCCGCTTTTCATCGGGCTGTGTCGGCGTACGTACTGCCGGCTGATATGCGAAAGGTACGCTAAGTTCCTCCTTCAGAATGTCGGCAGCGATCTCGAGACCGTATGGTCTCGGCCGTTCATTCTGCATTCGAGAAAAGATTTCGTACAGGTAGAGAGGGATGTCCGATGCGCTTTTCACGTCATAACAGGCCTCAGTCACAGTCGAGATCAGCCCATGCTGATCTTTGACCTCGTGGATATCCCCCCATCCCTTGTGCAGATGGGCCTGCTCAATCTGGCTGGCAATGAGTAACACGGGCGAGGAACTGCAATAGGCCTCCTGTACCCCAATCATTGTAGCGGACGCACCGGCGCCCGTCCCAGCCAGCACAACTCCGATCTTGCCACTCACTCTGGCATAGGCATCGGCCATGAAGGCTGCCGACTGCTCATTCCGGACCTCAATGAATCGAAGTCCTCGCATCTTGGCGGCGGCCGCTACCGGCGCAATGTGCAGGCCGCGTATCCCAAAGATCAGCTCAACCCCTTGAGCCTTCAAGCACTCGACAACCGCCTCTGCCCCGGTCATCGGGATCCTCCAATACAGACAAGCTCATGGGTAAGACAGTTTGTTCGAGAACGCGCCATTCGCCAGTTCGTCATTGCGAGCGACCGAAGGGAGCGCGGCAATCTCACCGTAGTTGCCCCGAACGACTGTGAGATTGCTTCGGCTTCGCCTCGCAATGACACGGGGGACTTTCGGAACAATATCGGAAGACGGCGTCGCTTACGCGATCTGCTCTATGGCGCTTTCCAGGATCGTGACGGCTCGATCGATGTCCTGGCTCGTGATGATCAGGGGCGGCATGAATCGGATCGTCCGAGGCGGAATCGGATTGATCAGCAGGCCTCGCTCACGGCAGGCCTGGGCCATCGCCGGCGCGACCGGCTCGGTAAACTCTACCGCCACCAGCAGACCCCGACCTCGAACCTCCTTCACTATCGCCCGCCGCTCTTGCACGCCCAGAAGCCGTTCCTGAAAGTAGCGTCCCATACGGGTCGCGTTCCCGACGAGGTCTTCTTTCATGATGAACCGTAAGACCTCGAGGGCGACTGCCGAGCAGAGCGGGTTGCCCCCATAGGTGGAGCCGTGATCGCCCGGCCCGAAGCAGGCGGCCCGTTCATTGGCCAGGAAAGCGGCGATAGGGACCCCGCCCCCCAGACCCTTACCCACCGTCATGATATCCGGCCGGATGCCAAAATGCTCATGCGCCCACAGCATACCCGTCCGACCGCAACCCGTCTGGACCTCGTCCAGGATCAATAGAATGCCGCGTTCGTCGCACAGCGCGCGGACCTCCTGCAGGTAGTGGTCAGACGGAATATTCACCCCGCCCTCGCCCTGGATCGGCTCCAGCAGGATCGCACAGGTCCGATCGCGCACGGCGGCCCGCAAGGCGGGGATATCGTTGTACGGGACATTGATGAACCCCTCAGGGAGCGGGGTAAAGGTGGCCTGGTACTCCGGCTTTCCCGTCGCGGCCACCATCGCCAATGTCCGGCCATGAAAGCTTTTGAGGGTCGAGATGACCTCATACGCGCCGTTCAGATGCAGCTTCCCATATTTCCTGGCCAGCTTCACCGCCCCCTCGTTTGCCTCGGCGCCGCTGTTACACACAAAGACCTTGGCCAGACCGCATGTGGAGGTCAGCAGTTCCGCCAGCTCGATCTGCGGGATCGTATAGACATCAAGGCTGGCCAGAATGAGGCGTGATGCCTGCTCCCGAAGCGCCTCCTGAACAACAGGATGACAGTGGCCCAGGCTGCACGCGGCCCATCCCGCGATAAGGTCGAGATACTCCTGCCCGGCCTCGTCCCAGACCCTTGCGCCCTCACCACGGACGATGGTCACTCCGAGACGCCGGTGACCGGTGTCCATGAAGTATCGCTTGTCCCGCTCTATCCAATGGTTCATAGTTCGTACCTACTCAGGTGTTGAGGCTATAGGCTACAGGCTGTAGGGTGTTATAGCCTAAAGGCCTACAGCCTATCTACCTTGTAGTTACCATGATTCGTCCCGATCCAGAAAGAGGGCCAGACACTTGGGTCCGCCCCCGGCCTTGAGAAACTCCGTCGTCCCAACCTCGTAGACCCGATACCCGGTCTCGGCCAGCATCTGAGACAGATGGGGGCAGTCCGCATTCATCACGACGGCCTGTCCGACAACGATCGCGTTACAGGCAAAGCGCCGGGCCTCGGTCTCCGTCACCGGGATAAGCTCAGCGATCGTTTCTTTTAACAGCCGTTGAGAAGCCGGACTGAACGCCTCCGGGTAGTACGCCGCCCGGCCTGCCTGAAGCGGACAGAAACAGGTGTCCAGGTGATAGAACCACGGATCGGTCATCTCCAGGGAGTAGACCGGCCGTCCAATGAGTTCCGAAAGCAAACGATGGGCCTGAAGTTCCGAACGAAAGCGGTACCCGGCGAACAACAGATCACCGCAGAAGAGGGCATCCCCTTCCCCTTCAAAAAAGGCGGGTTCCGGCAAACAGGCGACCCGGTAACCGCGCTCCAGAAACCACCGCGTATAGTACGGCACCTCCGCCTCGCGCTCGCGGTATCGAAAACGACTACTCACAAACAGGCCATTCACCAACAGTCCGGCATTGGCGGTGAAACAGAGGTCCGGCAGCCCCGAGATGGGCGGCAGCAACTCTACGTGAAACCGCAACATATCGGTGAGTAGCCGATACAGCCCCTCCCACTGCCTCAGGGCCACCGCCCGATCCGCCTGGCGCCTTCGGTCCATCCAGGGGTTGATCTCGTAATAGATCCCGTAGTGGTCGGGACGACACATCAGCAGCCGGGTCATCGTTACACGTCAGCGCTCAGACCTTGCGCCATCTTGATCTCGTGACTGTGACCGACGGTCCACGCGACCTTGTGCGTGACCAGATCCAACAACGGCCACGATGCAGGCACCCCTGTCCCGCTCTTCTTCAATCCGCCGAACGGCAGGTGGACCTCTGCCCCGATGGTGGGCAGGTTCCAATAGCCGACGCCGAATTCACACTCCTCGCGAAGACGACGGGCGATCCGGTAATCCTCGGTGATCACGGAGCAGGCCAGGCCGTACTCCACATCGTTGTGAACGGCTACCGCCTCGTCCGGCGTTCGGAAGGGGATCAGCGCGACATGCGGCCCGAAGACCTCCTCGTGGAGCACCCTGGCATCGTGTCGATGTGTCATCCGATAGATGAACGGGCTGAAGAAGTAGCCCTGCCGATGGGCGTCGTCCTCCAGACGCCCGCCATCCAGCAGCACCTCTGCTCCCTCCTGCTTCGCCAGCAGGTTATAGAAGCCGACCTTCTTCATCGCCGACTCATTGATGAGCGGCCCCATGAAGACCTGCGGATCAAGAGGATCGCCGATGACGATCCGCCCCGCCATGGCGACGAAGGCATTCGCGAACTCCTCCAGCCGGCTCTCATGGACGATGAGACGGGAGGCCGATGTGCAGCGCTGCCCCGTCGTCTTGAAGACGCTGAGTATCGCCGCCCGGACGGCCAGATCGAGGTCGGCATCCTGACAGATGATCATCGCATTCTTTCCGCCCATCTCGCAGGCGTACATCTTGCGATAATCCTTGACGCAGGCCTCCTTGATCCGCGATCCCACGCCATAGGAGCCGGTAAAGAGTACCACCTCGACGTCGGGATGGGTGACCATCGGCCACCCCGCATCCTCTCCCGTGCCGTGAACCAGATTCAGGACGCCGGGCGGAAGTTCGGCCCGCTCAAAACATTCCACGATCTTCTCCCCCACCAACGGGGTATTGCCGGACGGTTTAAAGACCACCGTGTTCCCTTCAAGCAGCGCCGGGGTGATCAGCCAGATGGGAATGGCGAAGGGAAAATTCCAGGGGCTGATGACCGCCACCACCCCTTTCGGCTTGCGGAACATATACGCATCCTTCTCGGCGATCTCTGAGGCGACCACCTGACCGGAGGCAAGCCGTGCATGACCGAACATGTACTGCGCCATGTGGATCCCCTCGACCACATCGGCCTTCGACTCGTTATATGCCTTGCCGGCCTCCTGAGCCACGAGACGGGTAATCTCGTCGGTCCTGGCCTTGACCGCCTCGATGAATCGATCAAGGTATTCCCCGCGTTTGACCCGTGACAGCGCCCGCCAGCCGGCAAAGGCCGCCTTCGCCGCCGCGACCGCCTGCTCCGTATCCTCGCGATTCGACAGCGCCACCGTACCCAGCACCTGATCGAACCCGGCAGGGTTGCGACGTTCGAACCTGCCGCCTCCGACCGCCTCTACCCATCTGCCTGCGATATAGTTCTTGCCGTCCATCGTCCTACCTCCTGCAAATACGAAAAGCAGGCCGCCTCGACGCTCCCTGCCTCGATGAGTGCATTGGGTCTCTCTCCCGCGTGAGCGACGTCGTCCTTCCCCTACCGGCCGCTCAACCTCGTCGCCCTAGAAGAATCAAGACCCGATCCGTACACTCATAATCTAGCGCGAAGCATAAACGAGGACAAGATGTTTCCCCCAAGAGATCGAAATGCGTCATTGCGAGCGTAGCGAAGCAATCCAACTGTTCTGCGCCCTCAAGTATCCCAGTATGAACATAAAAGCTCGAACCCCCCACCTCACTCCTCTGCGAACCCAGAGGGTACCCGGGGAGAGGAGTCCTTTATGATGAACCCCTCGCCCCCATTTTGGGGGAGAGGGCGGGGGTGAGGGGAACTGTCGAGGTAATGACAGATAAATGAACGGGTTGCCATATCAATCTCTGTTATTAGGATTTATGCAGCCTTGATGTATGCTTAGGCATTTGCTATAGTAGCCCCGGGAGGGAACAATGTCTAAGGAAGAAATCAAACAGATTCGGAAGCAGTTAGGCTGGTCCCAGGAACGGCTGGCGCAGGAACTGGGGTTAAGCTTCAGCACTATCAGCCGCTGGGAGCGAGGCGAGTCCAAGCCATCACCGGCCGCAGAGCGGCTTCTCAATCAGTCGGTGCAGCCAATTCTGCCCAAAATGAAGCCTGCCCATCGACAGTGGCTGTCTGCCGATCGGATAGACATTTCAGGAATTGTAGGCATCTTCTCCGGCCCCAAGGATCTCTCGATTCATCATGACGACTACCTGGCCGGTTCAAGAAAGCGGCCATGACCGGCCGCCCTCAAGCGGGGTCTCTCCATCGGGCCTCCGTCCTCGTGGACACCAGCGCGCTTGTTGCATTGGCCAATCGCCACGACGACAATCACGAAGCAGCCAAGCGTATCTGGCACACGATGCAGGTCGAGAGATGCCAGCCTTTCACCACCAATGTCCTAATCATCGAGGCCCATACCCTGTTCCTGATCCGCTCACACCACACCATCGCACGCACATGGCTGATGACACAGCCCTTTCCGGAAGAGTGGGTGACCGAGCGCGACTACACGAATGCCCGAACACTTATTATTACGTATCGGGATAAGAGCTTTTCTCTCGCGGATGCCACGTCATTTGTAGTGATGGAGCGTCGTCGCAGCCGATGGGCCTTCAGCTTCGATGAGCACTTCACGCAATACGGGTTCACACGACTCACACCCTAAAACGACTTCAATGAGATATCACCTGCATACGTCATCCCATGAGCCACCGTAGCCCGGACGTGGCATGTCCCGTCGCGGCATTGCCGTGAGGCAGTCACGCCGAGATTACCAACGACCGAACCTGAGAAGCAGGGAGGTGGAGAGATGAAGGGAGTCTTAGCAGGAACATTCGTGTCGATGACGCTGCTTCTGGCAACGACCGTCGCGTGGGCCGCGAGGATCGACTCTGCCGGGCCGGCGAACGTCAGGGCCGGACAACTTGTGGTAATCTATGGCGCCTCGTTCGGTACGGCACTCGGACCGTCCAGTTCCAGGAGAGTCTCTCTTGCCCCTGTCGTGGGCGGACCCACAGGGAATTTTGATCCCGCGAGTCCTGGCTGTCCGGTCCCTATTGTCGACTGGCGTGAGGATCGCATCGTGACCCTTGTGACGGGGTGCGACCCCGGGGAATATCGTCTCGCGATATGGGGTAGACATCGTGAGTCTAATGAGGTACCACTCACGGTGCAGGGTCTATCGGGTCCACCTGCCAAAGGCGCGGTGCAAGGCAGAGGTCTGATTGTTCGGGTTCATCCCGAACTGGTCTCTCCGGGGCAGTTTGTCGATCTGTATGGCGATTTCCCTAATCCGGATCCGAGCAACGATGAGGTGATCCTGGTTCCGAGCGACGATGTCAAACAACAGAACCCGGACATCCAGAAGCAGTGGGTGCTTCAACCGCTGCCGGGAGAGCTCGCGAGGCAGCACATGCGCGTGAGGCTCCCTACGGATGGACTGGCCGCCGGGGAGTTCCTGTTGATTCCAACCAAGAGCGGAGGACGGTCGGGTTTCGGGCAACGTATCGTCCTTCGGTCGACTGAGCCGGCGGAATGGGAGTCGAGGAGTCAGTTTCGTAACGTCGTTGCGGCACCATGTCGCCTCGTCTTCGTCATGAAACACGTCGGTATGGGGGCTGAAGAGATGGATATCCTGGGGCTCAACTTCGGCACCATGCAAGGGCCACGAAAGGTGCATCTGATGAGGCAGCAGGACCTGGACAATTTGGAATGGAACATCAGACATAAGGACGACCCTCAGGCTCCGCTCTACGGGATCTCGTCTCCTCTGCCCGTCACAACATGGTCGGATACCCGGATTCGCGTCCGACATTCCGGACCCTCCCCGTCCGGCGACTTCTTCGTGATTATGAGCGGCCCCTCAGAAGCATGGTCCAACCCAGTGCACGTACGATTTCCGTAGCACATTTACGGAGGGAGGATATGCCGTACACCGATATCAAGCACACCGTGACGAGGCAAAGGCTTGCAAAGCGGACCGTACTTGTCTCTATTGTCGTCCTCCTATCGTTTGGCTTGGGTGGCTGTCATACAGGACACTGTCCCGACGGCAGAGAATGGTCGATCCCCCAGGGAGGGGAACAGGATGCGATGGTCACATTGATCAATGACGCAAGAGCCGACGCCGGGCTTGCCCCCTTGACCCGCGATGGCATGCTTTCACTCGTGGCCAGCGAACACAGCAAGGATATGGCCTGTCGGGATTTCTTCGACCATATCAACCCGGATGGTCAGAATCCTGGCGACCGGGTTCAAGAGGCCGGAGAAGCGTATGCGCCCCCTTGGCGTTGGATCGCCGAGAATATCGGGACCCACGCGACCGCCAGAGAGCAGTTCGATAGTTGGATGGCAAGCGAGGGACATAGGCGCAACATCCTCGATAGCAGGGTCGATGAAGTCGGCGTCGGTCTTGTTCATATCAGCGAGGGCTCCCGTTATACCGACTACTGGACGGTGGTCTTTTTGGGCCGCAACAGGTAAGCTGCAAAGGGTACACGGTCGGATCTGTCACGCATCGATTCTCCATGCGAGGAGGCGTAGCGATCTGCTCGATCGCGTTCCTTGACGTATGCTCAGGATCAGATTAGATTACAAGTAGCTGCACAGGCGAGGGCTTATACCTCTCGCGTGATCCTTACCGGTCCACCGATGACGCTACGTGGCCTCCTCATATCGGAGAAAGCGCCATGCAGAGCGATGCCCGACAGAAACAATTCGATGCCTTTTGGAAGAAGATCGCACTGAAGATCCATCGGCATCAAGTCATCAGGAACAACCGGTTCTGCATCTGGTTCAGTCGCGGCGAAGTCAACCCTGCTCAAGTCATCCATTTCCTTGAACAGTTCGCCGTCTTTTCCAAGCATTTTGTCCCGATACAGGCCAAGCGAGTCGCCCGTGCGACGAACCTTGAAAGCGAGAAGCTGGCGCGCCACATCCTGGTCAACGAATGCGGCGTGAGGCTTGGATCGGATAAGACCCCGGAGAACCAGATATTCAGAACGGAGTGGGCCCATATTGAATGGTTGCGCGAGACATGCGCGCCGCTCAAACTGGATCCGGAGCGGCTGGGCAACTGGCGAACCGCCACCCCGCCGACACGGCGCTTTCTGATTGAGCTTGAGAAGGCCTATGGAAGTCTCGATTGGCGGCTTGCCACGGGCGCCAGTTACGGCATCGAGACCTGGGCGGCGTGGGGAATCGGCAAAGGCGACGAGACGGAGTCCACAAATTTCTGGAAACAACTGATCATCGGACTGAGGGGTTTCAATGAACATCAGCGCCTGCCGTATGGTCTGGAGCCGATTCCGCTCGGCTTTTTCCAGCATCACTTCGAGCTTGAAACGGGGCACGGAGAGAACGTGTACGGCGAGCTTCTGGACACCTTTTCTCACCCCACGTTCGATCAAGAGAGGTTCATAGAGGGTGGGCGGAGAGCACTTGATGCCTTATACATTTTCTGGGAAGGGCTCAACTCGGCCAGACAAGTGCTCGCGTAATGAACGCGGGGGATTCGATGAGGATCGCTGAAGGCGTAACGCTCGTGTCACCGACCCTCGACGCAGAGCGGGCGCGCAGGATCATCAAGGAGGCGGAGCCGTTCTTGATCGGGCAGCATCTGGCGTACCCCTCGGATTCGGATGGGGCGCAGGTGCATCTCGAGGCCTATTTTGCCACAGAAGCGATCGTGGAGTTCCAGGAATATGTGTCATGGCTCGTCGAAGATGTGATGCGCTGGATGACGACGAAGGGCCTCCGGCCTCACGTCATTTTCGCTCCTGGGACTGATCCGGCCCGGCGCTTCGTCGAGCAGCTTTCGAAAGTCGTCGATGCCATACCGGTCTATCTCGAGACCAGGCCCAGCGGTCGGTTCGGCGAGGCCGTCGAGGGGGACCTTCCGACCGGCTCTTCGGTGTTGACGTTCAATCTGACCAGCCTGACCGGCGGTCGGTGTATCGGATTTCGACTCCCGGACGCAGCCGTCAAGCGCGGCGGGCACGTCATCGGTACGGCCGCCATTGCTCTCGGGACGTCACCCCTCAACGAGGCGCTTCGGCGGAGGTTTCCCGACAACCTCTACACTACATTCCACGTCGCCGTCACCCATCATGATCCGGATGCCTGTCCGGCAGGCGCACCAACACTACGACCCTGGCAGGAGGCGAACGCCGAGATCATCGCTCGCCTCAGAAGGTGAAGGGATATGACCGTTACCTCGATTAAAGACGCCCTCACCTATCCGGTCCGATTCCTGGACGGCGTCTCGGATGCCAGACACATCATCGGCATGGGCAGGAGTTCGGGACGCAGCGACGAGGAGATTCAAAACAGTCTCGATCTTCGCAGGGTAAGGTGGGCATACTATGCGCTCGCCCTCGGCCGGCACGAGATCCATCATGCCGGCGAGACGGTAAACATCCCCCGCTCGATCCGGAAAGCGGACTACGAGTTCGAAGTCGCGCTCCTGCTCGATCAGGCCACACAGGAAGGATGGACCGAGGAAGAGGCCGAGGCGTTTCTGCGGAAACATGGTCGCGTAACGATCCTCAATGATCTGTCCTGCCGATGCCTTCAAGGCGAGGACGTTCAACTCGGGCTTGGCCCCGCACGAAGCAAATCTATCCTCGGGAAGGTGCTGGGGCCGCGCTTTGTGCGGTATGCGGAATTCGCGACGCGAAACCCCAAGATCGTCCTGCGGGTGAACGGCGAGGTTCGTCTGGAAGCCCAGGCGTACACCGACTCGACCTTGTGGACATTCCCAACAATCATCGCCTATCTGTCTCAACAGCCTTTGATTCTCGACGCCGGAACGCTCATCGGGTCCGGGACGTTTGCCGGCGGCTCCATCGCCGAAACATCCGGGAAGTATCCATGGCTGTTGGACGGAAAGACGATAGATACCGTTGAGATGGAGGTCGAGGGAATTGGAACGCTTGCAACCAGCTTTGTCAGAAGGAGCGAGGGGCATGGATAAAGCGCAGCGCGGACCGGGCGGTCTGAGCGAGGCGGAACGGGATCTGCTCCTGGCAGAGCTATGGGACACCTTCACGTTGAAGCTTGATCATGCAGCACTTGCCACGCAGAGCCTCAGAGAGACCGCCTATCTGTTCATGCGCGCCATCCAGGGAGGCCATGTCACCTATAAAAGCCGCGATGTCGCCGATCCTGACGCCCCTTCCAGCATGAAGACCGTCGCCATCCAGCTCGGCAAGATGTCTGGAGCCGGCTATATTGCGCCGGTGGAGGGGATCGACCGGATGGGTGAGTCGCAGGTCTCGCACATCATCACGTGCTGTGGGGAAGGAATTCAGCACGTGGCGCTCCGTATCGAGGGGGGTCCGATCGAAGTGTATCGTCGGATCACCGAGCAGTTGGGGGTCCGCTACACCACCCCCATCCTGTATGATGATCGCAGCCGGCTGCTCCAGATGTTCACCGGCTCGCTCTTCCGCTCGCCAAACCCGGCGGCAGGTCCCTTCCTCGAGCTCAATCAGCGCCTCGACCTGTTTGAACGTGATCCCACTCACTTCCACCATGCCACGGTCCAGGCGCTCTATCGGTGCCTGGAGGAGTTGCAAGAGGCCGGTACACCGATCTGGATCCTCGACTTCGACAGTATTCCGCCTGACTGGGATCCGTTCGAAGCATAAAAGGAGCCGGGAAGCACGGCTCCCTCAGACTGGAGCGAAGAGATGATGGGGTACGCACCAAAGATGGTGAACCTCACGCGAACCGAACGGAGGGTTCGAGTTGACTATCAGACGCGGCTCAAGGACTGGCACGGGAGCGGCCGCCCTCCGAGGGGCCTTTCGAGCTATAAGCTTGAATTCGGTACGGAACTGCTGCTGGAGCATCCTCCAACCCCCATCATTGAAAGCCAGACGATTGTCTCCCGCCATCCCTTATCCGGGGCGCACCTCTCACAGCCGACTGCGGAACGTCATCCTCTTCAGAGACGCGCCTTCTATCTGACAGAGCACACTGCGTCCAACTCCCTGGTCCCCATCCTCGCGAGTCACGATGCGACCATTTGGGTCTGCAATGGGGATTTTGGCGACGTCGGGAAGTGGCAACCGGCTACTCGTCATGCCGATTGCTATGAGCTCTATTTTCTTCATCGGTCTCAACATCCCCTCAGTCTTATGACCGAGTTCGGGCTCCTCGAAAACATTCGCGAAGGTGATTTCATATTTCTGCCGCGGGGTGTCGCCTACTCGTTTCTCTTAACCGGAAGGGTCACCCTCCTCCTGTATGAAATTCCCAAACGGCTGTTTCGGCCCTACGACTACTGGATGGGGGATCAGCAGCTCTGGCCATTTTCGCCGGCTGCACCGATTCCGCCGGAGCCGACGCCGCTTACCGAACTTCAGCCGCCGCTCAGCGGAGCTGAGGCCACGCAGGTGGTTATCAAACGACAACTTGCCGGTCCCACGTTGCTCTCATGCGCTACGCCGATCTTCGATGTTGTGGCATGGGAGGGCGAGATATGGCCCTTCATCCTGCGGCTCGACGAACTGGTGGCGCTGTCTTCGCCCCACGTTCATCTCGATCCGAAGAAACTTACCGTGTTTGTGAGCGAGGATGAGGGTGCGGCGATCCAGGTATTCCTCCCCCGCTGGATTCATAGCCTGCCGTATCACCATCTTAACTGGGTGGATGAGGCGCTCTTCAATCACAAGGGATACGGTGCTCGCCCCGACATCGCGGATGGGTTCATGACGTTACACCCGGCCGGTTTGGCTCATGGGCCTGATCTCCGCACGCTGGCCAACACCGCCCCGCAAGAGGTACCCGATCCACGGGACTTACCGTTTCGAGAAGAAGTGGCCGTGATGGTGGAATCCAGATCGCCATTCGTTGTTCTGGAGGACGCGGAGAAGGTAGAGGTTCAAGGGTACGACCAATCCTGGTACCGCCAGTGGATTGCACAGGGGTGAAGGGTCTCGGGATTCAGGTTTCTATAACCTGCCGGGTGTAACTGCCGCCTGATGTATGTAGTGCGTCATTGCGACAGTCAACGCACATAAGCCGTCATACCCGCGAAGCTTGTCCCCGCAGGCTGTAAGCGGGGAGCGGGTATCCAGTAAAATCAATGGATTCCCGCTTAAAGACTGCGGGAATGACGTCCGGGTATTAATTCAATCAAGCAGTAGTCCCCTTTATGCTATCCGACAGGCGGGCGCGAAATGGGAGATTGTGATTGCAAACAGTAGAAGTATAGTGCCATTATGTTCCGACTTATGGTAATAACCGACCATTCCTTATCATCACATAGAGATCGTAGAGCTCTTCGAAGACATAGGCGTGACCGGGACGACCATAGGATGACTTTCTTGATGAATGTACTGACGCGATTCGGTGTGATGGGGGTTGCGGCGCTGCTGATCGGCGCAGGAGGGACAACCATGGAACTGAAGAGTCAGGCGTTTCAGGCCGGCAATATGATTCCCCCGAAGTACACCTGCGATGGGCAAGACATCTCTCCGCCGCTGAGTTGGACCGATCCTCCAGCCGGGACGGTAAGCTTTGCCCTCATCTCAGATGATCCTGATGCACCGATGGGGACATGGGTTCATTGGGTGATGTGGAATATCCCGGCGAGCAGCCGCGCTTTCGACGAGAACTTCCCCAAGACGGCCTCACTCCCAAATGGAACACAGCAGGGTACGACCGACTTCCATCGGGTGGGATACGGCGGCCCTTGCCCGCCGTCCGGGATCCACCGGTATTACTTCAAGCTCTACGCCCTCGACACGACCATGGGCCTACCGTCCAGCGCAACCAAGAAGGACCTCGAACAGGCGATGCAAGGTCATATTGTGGCACAGGCTGAACTGATGGGCACCTATCGCCGGAGATAGGGATGGCAGGAGAGCGGACAGTCCTGCACTATCTGGTGCGGCATGGAGCGGCAAAAACCGAACTGGAGGATCCGACCAAGCCGCTTAGCGATCTCGGACGTCGGGAGGTCATGCGGGTGGCGCGATACGCCGCGTCCGTCGGCATTGAGGTCGGCGAAATTCGCCATTCCAACAGGCTGAGGGCCAGACAGACTGCCGAGATTCTGGCCGAATACCTGCTGCCCGGGCTCGGTATCCGCGAGACCGAAGGTCTTTCGCCCGGCGCCGAACTCGAACCTGTCCGCGGCCAATTGGAAGAAGCGACGGAGCCCCTGATGCTCGTCGGTCACCTGCCGCATCTGAGCCGCCTCATCTCCGCACTGGTGCTGGGGAACAGCGAGACAGAGATCATCCGACCGGACACTGGTACGATGATCTGTCTTGTAAAGACCGATCGGGGTTTTCGGCTCCTGTGGGTCCTCACCCCAGAGCTGGCCCAGGGGTAGGGTCTCCTGATGAGTCTTCATACGAAACGGTTGGGATCGGTGGCGGGCCAACAATGAGATTACTTCTCGCGACGGTGCTTGGCGGGTGGATCCTCGGCACCCTATTTATGGCATTCGTCGCGACACAAAATTTCCGGACGGTCGATCGGCTGCTGTCTTCGCCGACGCAGGAGTTCTCTCACGCGATTGCTCCTCTCGGTGGACAGGATGAGGCTCGTAGTGTCTTACGCTATCTGGTGGCGGAACTCAATCGGCTCTATTTCAGCGCCTGGGGAGTGGCCCAAGTCGTGTTCGGCGCAGCCGTCATCGTTGCTGTCGTCGGATTGAGACCGTTAGACCGTACGGCGCTCACCATCGCCATCGTGATTTTCGCCGTCGTCCTCGGGTCGCTGCTGTTCAGTCAGATGCTTCTGACGCTCGGTCGGAGCCTGGACTTCGTACCTCGTACCCCGCCACCCCCTGCATTGGCCTACTTCAAGAGACTCCATCTGACCTTCACCGTCCTCGATCTGGTGAAACTCACACTGTGTATCTGGTTGTTGATTCGCTCCACTCGCCGAATAAATACGGCGACACCACACTGAGTTCAGCGGACGGCGGAACCCGTAAAAGAGAACGGCCCCCCGGAGGATTCTCCGAGAGGCCGTTACGGTTCAGCACAGAACGTCGGTGGGCTAGTCTGCCCTGGTCACGTTGGCTGCCTGCTTACCCTTTGGTCCATCTACGACGTCAAACTCTACGGCCTGCCCCTCGTTAAGGGATCGGAAGCCGGATCCGGAAATCGCTGAATAGTGTACGAATACGTCCTCGCCATCTTCCCGCGCGAGAAAGCCGTAGCCCTTCGCATCGTTGAACCACTTTACAGTACCTGTCACTCGCATGAAATCTTCACCCCCTTCCATCTGAACACTCGGGGCGGTGCCCCGATACACAAAAACCGCAAAAGCCTCACTCAGCAGCTTTCGCGGTTCTCGAAATTGCGCAACAAAAGCGTGCTACAACGTCAAATGCACAATAAAGGCATTGCATTGCTTGGTTCGGAGCGGACGTAAGCTCTACGCTGCCCTGGTCACGTTGGCTGCCTGCTTGCCCTTTGGTCCATCTACGACGTCAAACTCTACGGCCTGCCCCTCGTTAAGGGATCGGAAGCCGGATCCGGAAATCGCTGAATAGTGTACGAAAACGTCGTCGCCATCTTCCCGCGCAATAAATCCGTAACCTTTTGCATCATTGAACCACTTCACTGTACCTGTTACTCGCATGAAACTTTCACCCCCTTCCATCTGAACACTCGGGGCGGTGCCCCGATAAACAAAAACCGCGAAAGCCTCATTCAGCAGCTTTCGCGGTTCTCGAAATTGCGCAACAAAAGCGTGCTACGGAGTCAACAGCACAATAAAGGTAATACGTTGTAATGTCAAGAACTTTTTTAGGCTTTTCCGTCTAAAAAACCACACTTTCACACATTATTACATAAAGTATCTATGGACCGGCCACGTTCCGGGATAGCTCGACCCGCGTGGCCTTTTTCCCCGGCTTACTACTGATATTGACGTTGAACTGATCTGCGGGATCTCGACTGATCAGGATCAGTGTATTCATCAGCTTTCCGGAGTCCACCTGGGAGACCTGCGCATCCCTACCCACCTTCTCCCGATAGAATTTGACGACCTGGCCATAGGGCGCGTTGGCCGTGAAGCTCACCTGAAACCACCGGGTTCCTTCGCCCTCTCCGGATCGACGAACGATCGTCGACGCAACGGCCTGCGGATGGATCGGGAGCCCGATATCGTCCTGAGCGAGGGCCTGCGGGACAAGAACGAAGGCGACTAGCGCAAGCACCAGCGCCCCAACCGTCCGCCTCGCACCCACTATTCGATGCCCGGCGGAATCGGGCCGTACACGAGACCGACTCATCCGTGTATCGCCCTACCAGACGATCCTTTCCGGATCGCCTTTATAGATGGACCGGATCCAGGCAATGATTTTCCATGTCTGCTCATCGGTCAGATTGGCCCCGAATACCGCCGGCATCGTCTGACCCGGATAGGTCCCCTTGATCACCTTGAAATAGGTCTCGTCGTCACCACCAAATTTCCAGGCGTCACGGATGAACGGCGTCGCGCCGGCCATTGCACCGCCGCCTCCAGAACCATGACAGCCCGGACACCCGTTCTGCAGATATAATTGCCGCCCTTCCTTAATCGCATCCGGATTGCCGGTAAACGGATTCAGCTTCTTGGGCGTCTGATCCGCAGGCGCTGGGGTCTCAGGCGCCTTCGGCGACTCGGCCGGCTGCGCTTGAGCATACTGTGCGGCCCTCTCCGGCTCCTTCTGTGTCTGAGCCGTCAGGCTCTGGGCACATCCCAACATCACAACGCTGAGGATTAACGTGGTAACAAGCGACTTTTTCTGTCTCATGGTCACTGGTCCTCGTAAGAGAAGATTAGGTTAGCCCTTTTCAGTAGGAGGGAAGGGGATCCTCCCGATCGAAACGGCGGTAAAAGATTTCTCCAGGCTTGTCTTCAGTCTTTGAAAATTGCTCGCGCGCCAGGAGCGGCAAAAGTGGCACCCCGTAATCCTCCAGGATCTTCCGAATCTCGACCTGGCGCTTGCCGATCGCCGCCTCAAGCTCAGCCTTGAGTTCCTTATTGCCTTCCTTCACCCCCATAGAAAACTCAAAGGTAAAAGGAAGTCCCGGCTCTCCACCCTGGAGGAGGACGACCTCCAGGGGTGACGATCCGTTCAACTGCTTGACCGCATAGCCGGCCATCGGCCCCCAATCCAGTACGACATCAAGTTCGCCGGCAATCAGGTCCCGGATGATCTTATCCGATCGCACGGTCGAAACGTTATCAAAGAGGCTGTAACCGACGACATTGGCCCTGATCTCCCTGTTGGCCAATGCCTCCGCCGGCGGGGTGTTGATATATACGCCAATCTTAAGTTGCTTCAAAATCGGATCATCGAGCGATGTGATCTGCAACCCTCGATTCTTGGGATAGATCAGGACATACGCCGACCGATAATAGGGCTTTGTCCAGAGCACCTGATCCCAGCCCTGCGGGATCGAGATCATCACATCACAGAGTCCCGGTCGCAGCGCACGCCGGACCAACCCACGCTGGTGGGGCCACCAGAAGTAGGCCAGCTCTGCTCCCATCTCCTTGGAGATGACCTCGGCAATCTTGTTCTCAAACCCCTCCGATTGCTTGTTCGAGAAGGGCAGGTTATCCGGATCGCCACAGACCTTGAGTTGCGAAAGATGAGCGCCTGAGGCCTGTCCGACAAAGGGTAGCAGCAGCAGCAGCGCAATCAATCCACTGAGTGTAGTACGTCTTCGGTCCATCATACATCCTCAACATAAAGGCTTAGGCTGAAGGCTGAAGATTACCTAACAGCCTCCAGCCTATCGACCTGTTTGTCCCTACGACCTGAAAATTACCTAGCCGTATTATAGCACAAAAAACCGGCGCCGAAGAGACAATCCTTCGGCGCCGGTTCCAGGCATATTAACTTACAGACCAAACACGTACAGCGTCCCGCCCTTGCTTGATGCCATGGGCAGACCGGACAGGTAGGCCGCATTCACACCGCCCAATGCGGCAGTCGGATCATCCGGCGGCAGGTCGAGCGACACGGTGGCGCCGAACCACCCGCCGATCCCGGAGTAGACGGCGACATACTGCTTGCCGTCCGGCCCTTTGAAGGTCATCGGGTTCCCGATGATCCCGGAGCCGACCTTGTGCTTCCACAGGAGCTTCCCATCGACAGCGCTAACCGCCTTAAACCAGCCGTCCATCGTGCCGTAGAAGACCACGTTTGTAGACGTCACGACCGGGCCGCTCCATGGCGGCTGCTGCTCTTTGATGTCCCATACCCTTTTTCCCTGGTTGACGTCCCAGGCGATGACATTACCCCACCAGTTGTCTTTGCGCTCGCCACCGCTGGACATACCGTTGAACATCAGGACATTCGCGCCCACGTACGGAGCGCCGGCCGTATACTGAACCAGCACGCCCTCATAGTTCATGCACATGTTGTTGACGGCCGCATAGAAGAGGTTCGTCTTCGGAGAGTAGGCAGCCGGCACCTGGTTCTTGCCGCCCATGGCGCAGGGACAGATATTCTTGGTGTCCTCGCCCTGCTTGGTCAGCTTCTCGGTGTTCACAATCGGCCGTCCCGTCTTCAGATCGACCCCCTTGGCCCAGTTGACATAGACGAACGCATCGGCCTTGAGGAGGGTGCCGTTGGTGCGATCCAGGGTGTAGACAAAGCCGTTCCTGTCGAAGTGCGTGAGGGCCTTGACCTTCTTACCGCCGATCGTCTGGTCGGTCAGAAGAGACTCATTGATCCCGTCATAGTCCCAGTTATCCCACGGGGTCATCTGGTAGGCCCACTTGGCCATCCCGGTATCAGGGTTGCGGGCCCAGATGGTCATCGACCACTTGTTGTCGCCGCCCTTGCGGGGAGCGGGGTTCCAGGTCCCCGGGTTGCCGGTGCTGTAATAGAGCAGATTCAACTCGGGGTCGTAGGACCAATAGCCCCAGGTAGTGCCGCCGCCCACTTTCCACTGCTCGCCGGGCCAGCTCTTGGTCCCCTCGCCAAATCGCCCGTAATGCGGATTGGCGGAGTTGAAATCCGACGCCAGCAAGAGCTCGTCATCGGGTCCCGCGCTGCGGGCCTTCCAGATCAGCTTCCCGGTGTCGACGTCGTAGGCCGAGATCCACCCGCGGACGCCGAATTCACCTCCGGCGACACCCACAATGAACTTATTGTGAATCACCATGCCGGAGCCGGTGTTCGTCTCACCCTTCGAGGGATCGGCATTCCGAGCCTTCCAGATCTCCTTGCCGGTCTTGGCATCGAGGGCAATCACGATACCGTCAAGCGTCTGATACAGGATCTTGCCGTTCGCGTAATTGAGACCCCGATGGACGAGGTCGCAGCAGGCGACCGGAACCGCCTTTGGGTCGTGCTTGGCCACGTACTTCCACTTGATCGGCGCCCCTTCCTTGGACAGGTCAAGCGCGAAGATGTTGTGCGAGTTGCCCGTTGAGTAGGAGCTGTGGACGTACATGGTGTCGCCGACAACCAGCGGGCCTCCCTCTTGGCCGTTGAGGGTCCCCAACGAGAACGACCAGGCGACCTTCAGGTTTTTCACGTTGTCGGGCGTAATCTGGTTCAGGGTGCTGTAGCGGGTCGCCGCATAGTTCTTCCCCTGCTGCGCCCACTGCCCGTCATCTTTCTGGAGCTTGAGCAGGTCGTCGTTGGCAGAGGCCATCGGCGCCGTCACGACAAGGCTTCCAGCCAGGATCAGCAGACCCCCGATCAGTGACGTACTTCGTTTTAGGCTCATTGAATGCCTCCCTCTTCATTCGGTCCCATTACTTACCAGACGCGCTCTTTCAGCTACTCATCCCTCATCGTTTTCTCATACGGTCGTGCATCTACTGCATGTACGCCGGTCTTGCGCACGGCAATCCACATACGTAATCACTCACGATGAAAAACTGTCGTTCACCCCTCCTTTCTTTTGCAGATGGCATTGCATCAGGTGGTTCAATGAACACCCTGTCATACATACGACGCGCTAACGGACAAAGGAAAATACGCTGATGATACCACGCGAACCGTCCTGCAGATAGGCGATGAGGCCTTTCTCCTTGACCGCCGACAGGACAATCAGGTCTTTCCGGCCCGCACCGTTGAGATCCGCCAAGGCGACGTCACGCACCTGCCCCTCAAGCGGGATCGTCTCCCATCCCCGCGCAAAGGTGCCGTTCTGGCGATCAAACGCCACTACCTGACTCGGGGGGTAGGCCATCTCCGTTCGAAACACCCCAACCTTTTTTGGATTCGTGAAGGTCAGCAGCTCGGTCTTCGCGTTGCCCCATAGAGGCGTCGCCTCAACAAGAACCCGCCGCGGCAGGATCTCCCGGACGGCGTGCTCTTCAGGCGTAATCTGGATCCCCGAACCGGACTGGAGCCCCTCTTTCGCCTGGAGCATCTGCAATGCCCGGTACGTCGGGACGTGGAAAAAGGCAAGATGATCAACATCCCCCAAATCATCCTTGCCCTCCCAGGACGGCTTGTCCCCGCTACCGTAGGTCTTGACCCGCTGGTCGCTGACCACAACCACCTCCGATATCTGATCGCCGACGGCCTTCAGCGGCGCAAATTCATACAGTTTTTTCACCTGAGCCGGAAGGGCGAGCGGCTGGCCCTCGACATAGCGGGTGCCGTCCCACGCCAGTCGGACGATCGGCCCCTCAAACGCCGTCAGCTCCCCCATCCGCTGACCGGCCAGGATGGGCGTGTCGATGCCCGGCCCCGTCACGACCCGAAGGAAATAGCCCAGCTTCTCCGCAATCCGAACGAGTCGACCGTCTCGGAGTTCCAACACAAACGACTGCAGATCGTTTCGACCGCCCGACAGGGCGGTCACGACCACCTGGGCCGGACCGCGGCCATTGATCGCCCCGACGTCCAGATGGAGGTGACGAACCAGTCTCGGGCTGCCGGCCTTGGCGATCGAGACCAATCGTTGATTCTGCCACCGATACACAATCACCTCGGACGAGGTGATCCCGACGATCTCAGGCCGCTGATCTCCATCCAGATCGCCCGCCGCCAGCGCAAGCAACGGATCGGACAGCTCGATCGTCACAGCTTCTTGAGCGCCTTTTTCGGCAGAGGGTGCTGGGGTCGCGTCGCTTCTGGTCGCCGTCAGGAACGAAGGGCTGTCGGCCTCTCGCGACGGCGGTTGGGCAGCCGGGCTCCGGCGGGATGAGGCCATCTCCGATCGAGAACCGGTCTGTGGCTCGGTGATGAATGACGGTCGCGACGTCGCCGATGGTCCCGGTCCCGTACCTGGTCGGAGGGCCGGCCGTGACACAGGCGACGGGGCGGCCATCACAATCGGCCCACGCTCCGTCACCTCAACGCTTGCCACCGTCAATGGCGCCCCCGTCACAACCGACATCACCTGAAGATCGAGGAACAGTCCCCGGTGGCCAGGGTTCAGCTTACCCAGAATGAGGAGTTGCGCATGGGCTTTCTCCGCCAACAACTTTAAGGTTGAGGGGTCACTGAACGATCCCACCTGCGGGGTACGCTCCCCCGCCAGGGCTGCTTTAAGCAGCGGATCCTCAATGACGATAAAACGGCCGGTCTTGGCCAGCGCAATGGCCAGATCCTTGGTCGCCGACTGGACGTTCGCCTCCTTGACCCCACCGGCATCGATCAGAGGAAGGCCAACCACAAGCCGGTCCGAAGTCACCCGAACCAGATCTCTCGTCCGAATGACCGATCCCTCTTCTCTGGAGACAATCGTCGCCTCGGAGAATCGCTCCTTCACCTCGACAACCCTGAGGAGACCCAGCTTTTTGTCCCGCCTCCCCAGCACCTCGCCGGTGACCGGGTGTTTGACCTCTTCGCCCTCGCGGTAGACCTGCAGCTCCATCCCCTGATAGACCTGTTTGGCGCCAAGGTCGATCAGGACGCGGTCCTTCTCAACGGCGGTCACGGCCCCCTGGACAACCGGGAAGGCCTCAGCCAGTTTGGCTGCGGCGTCTTCAGCAGCTTGACCAAAGGCGGGTTCCAACGCGCAGGCTTGACGGGCAATGAGCGGAATCACACAGGCAACAGCGAGAGACAGGAAGACCGGTCCACGCCATCCGTAGGAGGGGGCAGCTCTTCCCGTTTTTGTCTTCATTACAAAATAGGCGGAACCCTTCATGCCTTTGAACGCAAACGGCACCGACTCGATAACATCAAGGAAAGACAGCGCGCCCTCTCTCACGCAACGGAGAGCAAAACTCTTTCGAGACGCTGTTTGACGCGGTGGAGATATAGCGTACTCGCGCGAGACCTGTCAAGCAATTTTTCTCTGAAGACGCGCCGGATTGCGCGGCTTGGCACTACGGAATCTTGGGCATCAGAAGGCGGGGCGGGCTGTCGGCTCGCTGCTGTTTCAGCAGCTCCTTTCCCACAACCTTCCCACCCGCGAAGCGAAAACGGATCTGGGCCTTGCCGGTGTAGTCGGTGTCCTCGTCCTGAAACACCTTTTCGCCCGTTTCATTGTAGGCAACCCAGACGTCCGGTCGGCCGTCCGCATTGGTGTCGTACTCTTCTCTTGCGAGACGGCCGTTCTCAAAAAAGCGAATCAGATCGTATCGCCCTTCGTATTTGGTGTCCACCTCCTGCCGTTGAATAGCACCATCGTGAAAGTAGGTTACAACATCCGTCTTCCCCTGTCGTCTGGTGTCCTGATGCCGCTTGACCGGTTTGGTATTCTCGTACCACTCGATCAGATCCGGCCGACCGCTGCCTCCTTGTGTGTCCTCCTCTCGGCGAGCCAGCGTCCCCGCTTGAAAGAAGTAGGCGACATTCGGACGTCCCCGACCCAGGACATCCTCCTCTTGCCTGACAATCTGTCCGTTCTCATAGTAAGCCCAGACGTCGGGCCGTCCGGATCCCTTTCGAGCCGCCTCACGTCGGATCAGGCGCTCATCCTGATCATAATAGGACCAGCGATCTATTCGCCCAGAACCCTTGGTATCCTCCTCGCGTTTCGAGAGCTTCCCTTCTTGATAGTAAGAAAAGAGCGTCGGCCGACCGATGCCCTTGGCATCCTCTTCGTCTCGAATCAGTACGCCGCCACTGCCGTAAAACGACCAGAGGGTGATCTTGCCGTCGCGTTTCAGCGATTCCTCGGCTCGAACGACCCTTCCCTTTTCGTAGAAGATCCATCGATCGATACGCCCATCGGCATCCAGATCCTGTTCCCCCTTAGTCGGCGCGCCCTGCTGATAGACCATCCAGACATCGGGCTTGCCGTCGCCGTTGCTGTCTTTCTCGGCCTTCTCCACCTGACGATTTGACGCCAGATGGTACCAGGCATCGGGCTTGCCGTCTTTGTCCGTGTCGACGGCCTGAAGAACCGCACGCCCCTCGCGATAGGTGACCCATGTATCGATCCGTCCGGAACCGGTGTCGATCTCCTCCCGAATCACTCGCCCCTTTTCGTCGTAGAAGAACTTATTAGCCGGCTCGGCCCCTGTGGTCTGGGAAGCAGACATAAACAATAAGAAGAAGAGGATAAAAGGCAGGATGATAAATGTGGAGCGTGTTGTCGGAGTCTGCCGGAGAGCCGTCATACCCGATGCCATATCAGTTGAGCGCAAACTTGACTGGAAGCAGCACCCAGCTTTCTACCGTCTTACCGCCCCGTTTCGCCGGAAAAAACGCCCACTCCCTGACCGCGTCCACCGCAGCCCGGTCCAGCATCTCGTATCCGGAGGATCGATCCACCGTCAGTCGCTCAACGCGGCCATCCACCCGAACCAATACCCGCAGGAAGACCGTCCCCTCATATCCTTTCTCCCGCGCCGTCAGGGGATACTTCGGCAGCGGATTAACCCCGTAATTGGCGGCTGCGAATCGCCCTCCAGACCCAGCACCATTGCCGGCCCAGCCTGCTCCTCCACCGCCCGTACCATAGGGCAAACCTACAGTGACCGCCGGCATCGTAGGCGCAACCAAGGCGGTGTCAAGTCCGCCCCCTCTTCCACCGCGATGCGCCGGGCCGGACTCGACCGCGCCATCCCCGTCGGGACCCAGGACAACCGGCCCCCGCGACGGACCACCCATGGCGAATGCCGTCGCCGCACCGATACCCGCGGTGTCCGCCCCGCCGGCGGCCATGCCGACAGCCTTCGGCTCGGCAACGTGATCGTCCGGGTCCATCACCTGAGCAGGCGCAGGCGGCGCAGCAGCAGAAGTCGGAGGCGAAACCTGAGGTTTGGCCATAGCCTTGGCGGGTGATGCGACCGGTCCAGGTGCGCCCGGTCGCTTGGTCTCCGCACGATCAGGTCGTCCGGACTCAGCAGACGATCCGGAGTTGTTGCTTCCGATGATATTGACAACCAGGGGCTTTGAAGCCGATGGAACCTTGGGAATCCCAAAGCTGATGACGATCCAGGCCAGGATCAGGTGGAATCCGGTGGAACTGACGAGAAATCGTCCCAACGAAAGTGATCTGGTCTGAAAACCCACGAATGATGTCATGGCAGGGTGAGCTGCATTGGAAGTCCGACTGACCTCGGTACTGCCTCCCTGATTGTCAAAAGCGAGGGTGTCCTTCGGAGTCATGTAATGATTATAGCGAATCCACCCAAAGCAGGCGAGCCGTTTTTTCGGCGACCGCTGTACCGGTCCTGTGTCATCTGGTCTTACTGCTCGAACAACTCGACCAGTACAATCCTCAATCCCGGCAGGAGGGGTGTACTGAGGGTGTCGGTCGCCTCACGGCTTAGCTCGGCGGTGCGGCTGTAGCCCTGAGGGGTTATGCGATAGATCTTCACCGTCTCCAGCTCCGGGTCGACGATCCAGTACTCCTGTACGCCGTACCGCTCGTAGAGTTTCCGCTTGATGATCTCATCGGTCTTACGGGTGGTCTCGGAGAGGATTTCGATGAGGAGGTCGGGTGTGCCTTGGATGTTCTTTGCAGTAATAATCGAGGCCCGAGCCGATGAGACAAAGATGAGATCCGGTTGGACGACATCGAGGTCGGAGAGGACGACATCGGTGGGGGCGACAAAAATCTGCCCAGCCTTCTGTCGATTCAGGAAAGTCCCGAGGGCAATCGAAAGGCGTACCACCAATCTCTGATGTGTCGTTGACGGCGCGGGTGTCATATAGTGCTCTCCATCGATCAGCTCGTGGCGTCGGCCGTCGTCGGGGAACAGCAGGTAATCGTCATAGGTGAATTTGACTTGTACGGTCACGGTCCCGGCCCCTTGTTATCTCGTCGTAACCCTACCAAGAGCCTGAGGCGGTGTCAACCCCCTCGCGCCTACTAAGATAAATTCAATCTTGCGGCACAGACAGCCGGAGAGGCTAAAGCGTTCTGACCGTGCTCTCACTGAAATACGGTGAGCTTGTGACTACACCATGAATCGTCTTACAGTAATGGTACACCGAACGTTTATGTCTGCTTTTAAGATATTGGTATATTGCTGATACTTGACGTAAATATACTTTGTGGTATTATTTAGATCATGACAGTCAAGTTGAAAGACAGCCCACGCGACGGGGTGGTAACCAGAATAGGTCGAGGGGCAAGGGTCGTCATCCCGGCCTCGTTCCGCAAGGCACTTACCCTCAGACCGGGCGATCCTGTAGTCATCAGGATCGAAGAGGCGACGTTGCGCCTGATCCCGCTCCGACAAGCCATTGCTGAGGCCCAACGCCGCGTTCGCCGTCATATTCCGGCAGACGCCGCCCTGGTCGATACGCTGCTGCGGGAGCGTCGGAAAGAGGCGCAGCGTGAGTAGGGCTGTCCTGGATGCCTCGGCGCTCCTTGCCCTCCTGAATCAGGAGGTGGGGGCGGAGAAGGTTGCCCCGTTTTTAGCAGATGCTGCAATCTCAACGGTCAACCTGGCTGAGGTCGTCACACGCCTGGCTCTTGCCGGAATGCCGGAATCCGCCATTCGGGAGGTCCTGAACGTCCTGCCGCTGGAAACCGTCCTGTTCGATGTCGAGCAGAGCATCGAGGTGGGACTCCTCGCGCCGGCGACCCGACCCTCAGGGTTGTCCCTGGGCGATCGGGTCTGCCTGGTTCTCGCCCGTCGTCTCGACGCCACCGCCGTTACGGCGGACCAGGCGTGGGCAGACATCGACGCCGGGGTATCCGTCAAACTGATTCGCTGATCAGCCCGGATGCAATGAATGGTCAGGCGGATGGTGCTGCCTCAGGGGGCGTACGATTCTTGCGGCGCGAGCTGGTCACGTCACGAGATCGATCAACAGGGGCACAATCTGGTTGACGTCTACGGCATTGGGGCGGTTACCGCTCGAACAGCTCGATCGGCGGTATGCTGAATCCCGGCAGGAGGGGTGTACTGAGGGCGTCGGCCGTCGTCGGGGAACAGCAGGTAATCGTCGTAGGTGAATTTGACTTGTACGTCACGGTCCTGGCCCCTTGTTATCTCGTCGTAACCCTACCAAGAGTGTCAGGCGGTGTCAATCTCCTGTTGAGTTGCACAGGATCTTGCGTCGCAAGTCCCCCCCTTTACAAAAGGGGGGCGCGGGGGGATTTGCTCACCGGTTCCCATCGGCCCCCTCACGGCATCGGCCCGAACACGATCACATTGTTCGTCTCATCCTGCTCGGCGATGACGTTGGCGGCATCAAGCACGGCGATCACATACTGCCCCGAGGCGGTCGTGCCGGGAGGCAGCATCGCGCTCAGACTCTTGCCCTGGACCTGTCCCGGGCAGCTCGGGGCCTGGCGCCAAATGCACCGCTTTCCCTCTAAATACGAAGACACCGCTCGCGTTCCCGCGTCGGGGTGAGGCGGTGGCGTAGTCGATAATGAGGGTCCGGACATCGCGGTTGACCAGCCACGTGCTCATCGCGCTCCCCAGGTCACGCCACCGTCGGTGCTCTTGAAACCGCCGAGCCAGGTCCCCACGTAGAGAGTGGTGGGGGTGGCGGGGTCGATGGCGAGGGACCAAATTTGCCCACCCAAAAAGCCAAAACGGAACCACTCTCTGATTCCAGGCTGGCCCGTACTTCTCCCGCACGCCCAGAGCAAGGCGGATAAGAACACCACGCCGACGGTGATCCGCACGGCTTTACACGACCTTCGATCTCGCATTTCGGCACCTCCAGCGAAAACTGTTCATCCCCGGTCGCAAGAGGACTCTTCCAGCTTTGGTATGGGCGTATCGGCCCTCTCCGCTCCCTCTCTTTCCCTGGGATTAGGCGTCCCGATAAGTTCACGCTGATTGTGGCACGCGCTGCCCCATCTGCGTCAATAGTTCATTTGGCGTATATGGCGCAGCCAGGGGCCAGGTGAAGGCATTAGGATGCGGGGGATAGCTGGGGGGGGCGAGGGGAAGCAAAAAGAACTCCTGAGCAAGATGAATATCTGGAACGGCCTGTGACAACCTGTCTCGTGTACCCCGGCCAGGTAAGGCTGTCAATACGCCTTTTGGCCTAGTGCAGCCGGGTGGGGTCGAGGGAAAAGGACGGGAAGACGGTGTCCCGGGCTCCGGATTCTCCGCCTTGACACCCTGGATATCTGTGGTTATACTATCGGTATGAAAACTGCCGTCTCCATCCCTGACGAGATCTTCAAGCAGGTCGAGAGGTTGGCCAAACGCACAGGCATGTCCCGCAGTCGGCTGTTCAGCGAGGCCCTCTGCGAGTATGTCGCACGGCATGCCTCGGATGAGGTAACCGACGCAATGGACCGCGTGTGCGCCGAACTGGGAGAGGCCACGCCCGATGAGTTCACTGCGAGAGCTGCGCGCCAGATCCTGGAGCGTAGCGAGTGGTGATCTCACAGGGAGATGTGTGGTGGGCTGATCTGCCGGAGCCCAGCGGATCCGGTCCCGGGTTCCGGCGCCCTATCGTTGTCATCCAGGGTGACAGTCTGAACCGTAGCCGAATCGGTACGGTGGTGTGCATCCCGTTGACCAGCAATCTCAAGTGGGCGGCGGCGCCGGGGAACGTGACCCTCGCGCCCCGCGCCACGGGGCTCACCAGAGAGTCGGTCGCCAATGTGTCGCAGATCGTCACTGTGGATAAGGCGCACCTCACGGAGCGGGTCGGCAAGCTTCCGGCTGTACAGCTAAGACTCATCCTCGCCGGGATCGACATCGTACTCGGCAGGTAGTTCAGAATCGGTAGCTCATGCCGACCAGGACGTTGATGGGCGGGGCGGGGTTTAGGAAGCGCTCGATCGGTTCGCCGGCGACCTTGGCGTTGGGCGCAAAGGTCCCGAACGTCTCGTAACGGTTGTCGGTCAGATTACTGATCTTCACGAATCCGGCAACCTGCTGCCAGTGAAGATCGAGACCGGCGTTCAAGACGACGTAGTCGTCGAGCTTCGCCTGGGTATTCGCCTCGTCGCCTCGGAGAAACTGATCGCCGACGTAGCTCAGGTCCAGCGAGAAGGACAGCCATCGATTGAAATGATAGCGGAGACCGGCATTCATCCGGTGGCTTGGGGTCATGGGGATGTCGTCCCCCGCGTCGACCTGCTGAGGGATGCCGGGCGTCCGAGGCGAGGCGAGCTGGATGTTGTCCCGAAATGTCGCCCGGGTCAGCGTGTAGTTGACGTATGTTTCGAGGAGGTTCTGAAAGATTCCGCGCAGGCCGATCTCGATCCCCTGCCGTCGGGTGTTGCCCACGTTCTGAAAGAAGACCGTCAGCTCGGCCGGATCGGAGACCGAAAAGATATCGTCCCTCACGTCGGTCCGGTAGAGCGCCAGGTTCCCCTCCAGCCATGGGAGGGGACGCGCCCGGAAGCCAACCTCGTAGTTGTGGACTCGCACAGGACTCAACTTGAGAAACCCGGTATCCGGCGCCACCCCCGCCTGCAAGCCGACGCAGGGCGAATCGGCCCTTGCGCAGGTCAGCTCCAGAAAGGCCGGGACACGAAATCCTTGCGAATATGAGAAGTACAACCCGTAACGATCCGAGAGATTGTAATTGATACCCGCCCTGGGGAGTACACGACTGTACGAGGCCCTTCCCGACGCCTTTCCCGGCTCTTCGGGACTCGAGTCGATAATACTGTGACGGACATAGTCGGCCCGGAGCGCCCCGGTCACAAACAGGCTATCGCTCGACAGCAATAGCCCGCGCCCCAGCTCGGCGGTATTGTGGATATATGCCCCGACGGTGTCCTGTTTGTCGGAAAGGACGGAGGTCAGCGTCTTTTCCGGGCAGGCGTCATCAGGATCCTCGCCGGCGGCGATCGCCTCCGCTCGGCATTGCTGACGGGACCGGTCGTTCTGCTCCTCGGAGACCGTAATACCCACGTCATGACGCGCACCCTCAACCCCAAGTGTGAGACTATTTTTACGCCCCCAGAATCGACCTTCGTGTGTCAGTTGCACCGTCCCACCGCCGGAGAAGGTATCGTTAAACAGACGGGTGTTCTCGCTGATCAGACTGACGTTGAACTGCTCGGTTTCAAAACTTCTGGCAAAGCCGTTGAGGGCCAGAGAGAAGCCGGCTCCGAGCCGCTGGTGAACATTGAGAACGCCCATATGGAGGTTCGGATTGAAGAAGTCTCCCCCGGTAAAGTTCGCCGTTCGATCGACATTCAGGACGCTTTCCGGCAATGTCCCTGCCTGCAGGATCCTGTTGTTTTGAAACTGGTAGGAGAGGGTGATGTCGGTACCGCCATGGCGAAATCCCAGCTTCCCGAATGCCTGGGAGAGGCGGCTATCGGTTTGATCCCGCCAGCCGTCCTCATCGAACCGGCTCCCGGCGAAGTAATAATCGATCAGCCCGGCGGTCCCGCTGATGTGCCCGCCGCCCTTCCGGCGACCGAAGCTGCCGCCCGACATCTCACCCGAGATCTCCTGTTCTGCACCCCCACGTTTGGTGACGATGTTGATAGACCCGGCCAGCGCATTCCGGCCAAAGATTGCTGTCGGGCCGCGGATCAACTCGATCCGCTCCACATGGTCGAGGGGTAAGAGGTCGAAATTGATCTCCTCGACAGCCGGCTCATTCACCCGGACCCCATCCACGAAGACGCTGATCCCCTGCGGGACCCCGGTGACCGAGGTCCCACTGAAGCCTCGAAGCGACAGATCAAACTGATAGGAGTTGCCCTGCTGGTCATTGAGATGGACCCCTGGAAGCGTCTGCATGACATCCTGGAGATTGAGAGATCGAGAGCGCTGAACCTCTTCGCCCGTCATCACATGGACGGTGGCGGGGATTTCCGCCAAGGATAGCGGCGCCTCGGCCAGGCGGGTCGGTGCAGTGACCACGATTTCCGGAAGCGGGACAATCTCCGACGGGGTGTCAGCCTCTTGAGCCCGCACGCCGTTTCCCGACCATCCGATGATTGATGCCGCCAGCGCGCCGACGATCCACGCTCGACCTCCCGTCATACAGTTACCCCTTTAAGGATGTCCAGTGTCCTGAATCAGAAGTTCGGTGAAGAAGTCGGCGCTCCATGTGTCGTCATTCCCACGAAAGCGGGAATCCAGAACCCCCGGTATTTCCTGAATTCCGGCTCGCGCCCCCGATGCCGGCTTGGCCGGAATGACGGCCGGACAGATATAGCGAATTTCAGACACACCGCAGTGTAGTCTCGCTGTAATCGGTTGGCACTGGACCCGTTCGGGCTGAGCCTGTCGACACCGTTCGTCCTGAGCCTGCCGAAGGAACGAACGGTGCTCAGGACAGGCCTGTCGAAGCCAAGCACACACATCTTCGATCAGCGTAGGGCGAACGGCATGTCGAAAGAAGCGTAAAGGACACTATGCCAGTTGCGTAGCGCCCCCGATCGACGTGAGGCGCTCGGTTGGAAGCCTGATGCGCCAAGCCGAGATGCCAAGCCGGGTAAGAGGCCATAACCTCGTGGTTCCGAATCGTTCGGACACTCAATCCCAGAATGCCTGCAGAGGGGCGAGTGAACACGAAAACCTATCATGGGGCGGGGTCGTGGGCAATAGATATCGCACTTCACCAGCGAGTTCCATCAGAAATGACAACAGGACCGCGCTGAGTACCAGGCATTGTGTTTTCATGGGACTGCCTCCTTCCTCTAAAATCTGTTACCGGCGCCGACCGGAACGTTGATGGGTGGGGCAGGGTTGAGAAAGCGCTATCAGTGCAGGCATCAAAAGCGCAACTTGACACCGACCCAGCCGGCTACGGGCGATCCCGGGGCGACGAACCGCTCAACGGCGATGGGATTGCTGAAGGCGTTAAAATTGAGCGCGCCCGCCGTCTCGTAGTGGGTATCGGTGACGTTGTCGATGCGCGTCCAGATCTCCAGGTTCTTGATCGGCACGTAGCGGGCATGAAGATTCAGTATCGCGTAGGCATCCGTCTTGCTTTGGTTGTTGCCGTCGTCGCCGCGGAGATAGTTGCCGGACACGGCGATCACGTTGCCGCCGATCCAGAGATTGTCCAGCAGGGCGTACTCTGCGCCAATCTTGGCATTGTGCTTGGGGATGCCGGGAATCTGATCGCCGTCCTTGACCCTCACGCCGTCTGATTCCGTGACGCTCGCGAGCGTCACGTCGCTTTGGTAGGTGGCATCAACATACGCGTAGCTCCCAAAGTATCTCAGTCGCTGCCACCTGCCCTGCAGGCCGACCTCGACTCCCTGGCGGCGTGTCGCGTCAACGTTCCGGAAAAAGCCGGCCCCACCGGTTTCAACGACGGTAAACAGGATGTCGTTGCTCAAGTCGGTGCGGAAGAAGCCGGCGTTCCACCGCAACCCATTTCCGATCGGCAGACTGCCGCGCGTGCCGAACTCGTACGTGCGGGCAACGACCTTGTTGAGCGGCGGATCGGCAACAAACGCATTCGGCAGATTGCACGGATCATTCTCATCGGCGCAGGTAAGTTCCGCCGGAGTAGGGGCGCGAAAGCCCTCGCTGTAGGAAAAGAAGAGCGTGGCGTTTTTCAGCGCTTGAAACGTCAATCCAACGGCGGGACTGAAGCGCTCGAATGTATGGTGGCCGTTGAGATCGTCGTTCTCGCCCGTCCGGTCGCGTAGGCGAATGTCCACATGTTGATATCGCCCCGACAGCGTCAGCGCCAGTCGCTCGGTGATGTCGAAGGTATTGGTAATGTAGACACCGGCATTATCCTGCCGGGTGCCGACGTTCACCTCCGTCTCAAAGGGTTCCTCGCGTTCCGTGCCCACGCTGTTGCCATCCGGCACCAGTTCCGATTCGGCCTCGCGCTGGTTGAAATGGCTTTCGTGTCGATCGAAGGCGAATCCGACAGTCAGCCGGTTGACGCGGCCCATGATGGAACCGCTATGCGAAAGCTGGAGTATTCCGCCAAAGTCATGGGTGCGGGTTCTCGTCGTACGGTCCTCACCCTCGGCTTCGCGCTCCAGTGCTCCGCTCAGCGGATTGCCGTCCTCGTCAAAGAATCCGACGGCTGAGCCGGCGCACAGCCCCAGATGCAGCGGACGGCCGCCGGCGTCGAAGACCCCCTCGCCGGTCGCGTCGTCCATACAGCCGACCTCGGCATCCCCATTCAGGGTCTTGCGCTTGTAATAGCGATAGAACCCGTTCCCCGAGAGCAGCAGGGCATCCGTAATCCGGCGACTGCCGCGCAGGTTGAGCAGGTGCATACGATTTTCGGTCCGATCGGGAAATGTGTGGACGGCATCGCGGTCTCGCGCCAGTGTACTCTCCGGGACCAAGCCGTTGCCGATAAGATCATTGTCGGCCCAGATGTAGTTCAGGTTGAGATCAGTGCGCTCCGTTTTATACCCGATTCTGCTGAATAACTGCCGTAAGTCACTCGGCGAGTGCTCGCGCCAGCCGTGTTCGTCCAGTGCGTTGAATGTCAGATACAAGTCGAACGGACCGTGCGCAACGCCGTGCTCTGCCTCCACCGCCCAGCGCCCGAAAGATCCTCCGGACGCTTCGATTTCCGTACCCTGAAAATCGAATCCGCGCTTGGTGCGGATGTTGAGGGCGCCACCGAGGGTATTCAAGCCGAAGACCGGATTGGAACCGGGAATCAGATCGATTTCCGCGATGGCGGACTGGGGAATGAGGTCCCAGTTGACGGTTTCCCCGAATCCGTCGTTGAAGCGCATACCGTCCATATACACGGACAGACCGATGGGGCTGCCGGTCAGGGGCGAGGCGAGAAAACCGCGGAAGGTCACATCGTTCTGCCAGGGGTTGTTCTGAGCGGCGTTGATATTGACCGAGCCGAGATTCCGGTAGAGCATATCCGAGAGATCGGGGGGGTTCTGACTCTCGACCTCTTCAGACGCCATCTCCTGAACGTTCCCCGGGTATTTCTCGATGGGAATGCCGAGAGCCGGCACAGGGGTATGTTCGATCACCTCCACCGCCGGGAGCTCAAACGCCTCGAGGGGGCTCGCCTCCTGCGGAACTTCGGGTTCTTGCGCCCACGCCGTGTCAGCCGAATACCCGATGATCAACCCGCCCACCAATCCGACTGCCAGTGCTAGAGTTCCCCGCATAGCATTACCTCCAGAAGGACGCCCCGTGTGTGTCCCATACATCCCTTTAGAGCGATGGTCATTCCGGGCTTCACTCCGGATCGAGTCCAGGTCAGGTTCCGGAATCCAGTCTTTCGACGCTGGATTCCCGCTTTCGCGGGAATGACGGCTCCAGAATGGATGTAAGGAGGCGTCAGACGCACTGCATCAGGTCTACCTGAGCACGTTCGAGTAGACTCCTCCCCCGGGAGAAGTCTATGTTGCAACACGTATGCCGGATATGACCGAGGGTAAGGAGAGACTAAGTTGTTGGATTGTCAGCAGTGATTCCAGATCTCGTCCGAGTCTGGGCGGGTGAACAGGTGGTTGATTTCAACCGACGGTTGCTTTCAACCGGTTTGGGGAGAACGACGTTCCTTGATAAGATCCATAGCATGGTGTACACTGGTAGTCATTACAGAAAGGAGACCGGCTTTATGAAAACTACCGGCATCAAAGAGGCGCGTCAACATTTCACAGAATTCCTCGCAAGAGTCGAGAGGGGCGAGGAGGTCATTATCTCGAAGCGGAAAGAACCGATTGCGGTCATTATGCCCATCAAGAAAAGGGTTAAACGTCACCTGAAAAGCCATAAAGAGTTCAGAGCGTCAATCCTTGCGAAAGGGAAACCCCTATCAAAGGTTGTTTCTGAATCAAGAAAAGAAGAGACGTTCTGATGCCCTCTCTCTTCGTTGATACAAGCGCCCTCGTCAAATTCTACTATCCCGAACCGGATAGCGACAGGATAGAAGCCCTGCTATTACGTGCTGAACGTATCTACATCACCAACCTAACCGTTGTTGAAATGGCATCCGCCCTATCCAAAAAGGTCAGAATGGGTGACATCCAGAAAGAGCAGGAAACGGTCGTATGGAATACCTTTCTTGACGATCTTCAGACATGGCAGGTGGAGTTGGTCACCCTCAATGACAGAGATTACCTGAAGGCAGCCGACCTGATACGGGAGTTGGGCAGACGGTATGGCCTTAAAACTCTGGATGCGCTTCAGCTATCCGCAGCCCACAGTTTCCATGATGCTAAATTCCTCTGCTCAGATAAAACTCTCACCAAAACCGCTTTAAAGATCGGTATCAAGATCATCTAAGACTGTGAGAGCTGCGCGACGCGACTCCTCGCCCTCGTATCATGACGAAGAGCGGGTGATGCCGTGCTTCTGGATGCGATAGCGGAGCGCCTCACGACCGATATTGAGTTTTCGGGCGGCTTCCGTAACGTTGCCGTCCGTCAGATCGAGCGCCTGCCTGATCAGTTGTCGCTCGACCTCCTCCAGGTCGACCCCCTGTTCGGGAAACACGATCTGCAACGACGTATCGGTATCGGACGGAGGTGTGCGCCTTCGGCTCGGCACATCGGAGAACGGGGTGTCCAGGCCAAGGGCCGATGGGGTAATCTCTTCCTCATCACAGACCAACAGCGCCCGCTCGACCTGATGGAGAAGCTCCCGGACATTGCCGGGCCAGCGATACGTTCTGAGGGCTTCGATGGCGGCTTCCGTGAACCGCCGTGGCGGAAGGCAATACTTGTGTGTAAGCTGTTTCAGGAAGTGATTCGCCAGCAGGACGACGTCGTCGCCGCGCTCACGCAACGGCGGTAGTTCCACCGTGAGGACCTTCAGACGATAGTAGAGGTCCGGTCGGAAGGCGCCCGTCTCGACGGCAGCTTCGAGGTTGCGGTTGGTAGCCGCGATAATACGGATATTGATCTTTCGCTCGCGCAGGCTGCCCACCCGACGAACTTGCCGGCGCTCGATCGCCTTGAGGAGTTTCGCCTGAAGCTCCGGGCCCAATTCGCCGATCTCGTCCAGGAAGAGGGTCCCGCCGTCGGCGGCCTCGATCAGGCCGGGCTTCGTCGTCGTCGCGCTTGTGAACGCGCCCCGCTCATACCCGAACAGTTCCGCTTCGGCCAGCTCCTTCGGGATCGACGCGCAGTCGATCTCCACGAACGGCTGTCCGGCAAGCGTGCCTTGGCGATGGATCGCTCTCGCCACCAGATCCTTCCCCGTCCCAGTCTCACCCAGTAACAGCACCGTCGGCAGTTCGCCTGCCGATCCGGGTTCGAGGTGTGCGATCCGTTCGATCAGCTCGATCACCTGCATGATCCTGGGGGACGCACCGATAATCTCACCATGAGCGGCCTGCTGAATCTCTTTGCGCTGAAAGTAGGACAGGCGTTCCCGCAGGCGATGCGTCTCCAGCGCCTTTTCGATCACGAGGCCGAGTTCGTCGTGATCGACCGGCTTCTGGATATAATCGTACGCCCCGGCCTTCATGGCGGCCACGGCACTCTGCACGCTGCTGTAGGCGGTCACCATGATGACGATCAGGTCGGGGTCCAGACTTATCAGCCTCTTCAGCGCCTCGAGACCGCTGATCCCCGACAGCTTGACATCGAGCAGAATGATGTCAGGCCGATTCGTCTGGAGTGAGGCGATCCCCTCCTCCGCACTCGCCAGACTTCGGCACTCGTGACCGTTCCTGCTTAAGGCATGGGCCAACGAACGGGCGAATACGACCTCGTCATCGATAACCAGGATCTTAGCCATCCTGAGCAGTTCCTCCATGGTGGGCAAGCGGAAGGCGAACGCTCGCTATCGTCCCGCCCTCGGGTCGATCCGATATCACAAGGCTCCCGCCGTGGGCGCTGATGATCTTCCGGGCCATCGTCAGGCCCAGACCGATCCCATCGCTCTTCGTGGTCACGTACGGCGTAAACAGTCTCTGGAGTATCTCGGCGGGGATGCCCACCCCGTTATCGACCAGGTCAATGGCGATACCTGTGGGGCCATTACCCTCCCGCAGCACTCGGGAGGCAATCGCAAGCCTCCCGCCCCGTGGCGTCGCTTCGCAGGCATTTGTCAGGAGGGCCACGAAGGCCTGTTCCAGATACCGTTCGTCGAGGGGGATCGGAGGCAGGTCCGAGGACGCGCTCCACTCAGCCGCAATCCGCTTCTGTTCGATCATAGGGCGAACGACCTCAAGCGCCTGCTCGATCACTCGATTCGGATCGGCGGGCGTGAGTGTCGCCGTAATCGGCTTCAGCGCAAACAGTAAATGATGGACCCACTGCCCTAAGTGATCGACGGTGCCAATGACACTCTGAAGATCGTCCCGAACCTCTTCCGATACCTGTGATGTATTGAGGGCTGCCTGAGCCGAGGATCGGATGCTGGCCAACGGGTTGCGGATATTATGGGCGATATAGGCAGAGAGTTCGCCGGCCGCCGCCACCCGCTCGGCTTGCAGCAGGCGTTCCTGGATCTCTTTCAGCGATCCGGCCATACGATTGATCGATGTCGCCAGATCGCCCAATTCATCCTGCGACGCCACCCGTACACGATGATCCAACGCCCCGGTACTGATGACAGCGGTCGAGCGACCGATTACCTGAAGAGGTTTCACCAACCATCGCTGGATGCCGAAGAGCAACCCGCCCCCCCACGCAAGAGCGAGCAGTATGACAATCCCCGCCAGCAACTCACTTTGGACACCGATCGCAAGGGTCCGCTGCAGCGACCGCTGCGACGCCGCATCATAATAGGCGCGGAGTTGATCGATCGCGTCGTCCTGTCGCGCGAACGCCACTTGCTCCAACTCGCGCTCAACCTTTGGTACGGCCCGGTCCCGAGACCCTGTTGCCAGGAGATCAAAAATCTCTCTCGCCAGCAGAGTCACCTGTTGATGCGCCTCTACCAGTGCGTGAACCCGCTCTCGCTCTTCAGGGGTTCGAGCATGACGGCGCAGGCCGGCCAGTTCGTCCTCTAACGCGACGCCCAGCGCGTCGAACTCCTGTCTGGCAGATCGATCCCCGCTGACCAGTCGGTCGAGGATCTCTTTGATCTGTCGATACAGATCGCCCCGCAGTCGCTCGGCTTTCAGGCCTTGCGCGTGGGCGTAGGTGAGGTCTTCTGTGGCCGCCCGCCAGCCATGCATGGCCCAGATCATGACCAGCCCAATGCAGAGCGCCAGGACGAAGATGACCAGATAGCCGATACGGAGCTTTGTGCGGATCAGCATGGAATAGAAATAGCGTTCGGCTATCAACAGTGATTGTAGGGGCAGGGCTTGCCCTGCCCTCAGTGGGCGCAGCAAGCAGCGCCCCTACAGAAGTTACGGCTGATTGCTGACAGCTTGTGTCAGAACCGGACCCGGAGGCCGCCGTGGACCAGCACGGGGGCACCGGTCGTGACGATGCCGTCGGCCGTTTTGGCGACCTCAAAGGTCCTGTCGAAGAGATTTTCTACCCCCAGGAAGACCTCCCCCGCAGACAGCTTGGGGAGGGGAATCGGCCGCCATATCATGAGGTCCGCCACGAAGTAGTCGCCAAGCTTCAACGAGTTGAGGTCGTCCTCGAACTGATCCCCGACAAACCGCCCCTGAACGTAAAGGTTGATGAAGGACGGGTTGGTGTAACCCACCTTCAACGTGAACTGTTGTCTCGGAACCTGCGCGATCCATTTCCCTTCCAATTCCGGCTGGTTGGAGGCGCTTAAGACTTTGGTATGGTTATACAGATAGCTGCCGGACAAGGTCCACTGCTGATGCGGACGGTATTCCAGTTCGGCCTCGATCCCCCTGATTCGCGTCCGGTCCAGGTTTGCCCGCTGACGGCAGACGCCGCCGGCAGGGACGAAGCCGCACGGATCAATGGTGATCCCCGCTGAGCCGGCATTGATTCCCCTGGTGACGTTGACGACCGGGTCCTTCACCTCGTTCCAAAAGGCGGTGAGTCGACCGAACAGGTTGCGCAGTATGGCGTAGTCCATCCCGACCTCTCCCCCAATCAGCCGCTCCGGGTCCAGTTTCTCGTTGGCCTCGGTGATGTCGTTTCGGACCCTGAACGGTCGAAAGAGTTCATTGATGGTCGGTGCCCGAAATCCCTTGTAAAACGAGCTGCGCAGCGAGAGTTGGTCGGTCGCATGGTAAAGGACGGCGACCTTCGGGCTGAAGGCGAATTCGTCCCGGTCGTCAAACGGATTTTCTCGAGTGATCGCTCCGGTCTGTTTATTCCTCTCAATACGGGACGCATGGAAGCTCTGCCAGGAATCGAACCGACCGGCAATCGTCACCTGCCATCCGGGCGCCGGCGTAAAAATATCCTGAACATAAGCCCCTGTTAAGACCTGTTCTCCCCCGGCTTTCCGCCGTCTGGTGAAATCGTTCAGGGTCTGATTAAATGTGAAGAATTCATTGGTTGCTCCATCGATCCACCTGACATCGGTTCCCGCCGTTAGCAGATGCGATTGAAAGATCCGCTTCGACCACTGAAAGTTTATCCCTGCATCCGTTGAAGGAACATCGAACTGATCGAGCGCCGGGGTCTCCGAGTTCCGATCTGGAGCCGCAGAGCTGAAGGTGCTGTCGAAGGTCTGCAGATGAGAAAACACTGTAAGCTGCCACTCGCTGCCGTCCACGGTTTTCAGACGGCCTCCGGTTGCCACATAACCGGTCTCGGTCGAATTTTCCTGAAGCGGGGTCCCGTTCCCGCGATCCTCATGGAAAAAGCTGCCGGTCAGATACAGCGAGGAGTTCGAAGAGGGCGCATACTCCAGTCGGCCGTTAAAGGTCTTGTGGTTGGAGGTCGCCTGAACATCGATGTCTCCCCGCTGGCTCTTCTTGACGATCTTGTAGCCGTCGGTGTCGAAGTAGTTGCCCTCAAGCGAGATACCCCACGGCCCTGTCGCATGACTGACCAGGAGGTCGGCATCGACCGTGTCCCGCGTGCCGACATCGAGCTTGGCCTGCGCCACCCGCGCCTCCGGCCGCCTGGTGATGATATTGATGACGCCGCCCAGGGCATAGTTACCCCACACGCCGGAGCCGCCGCCACGCGTCACCTCGATACGTTCGATGCTCTCCATCGGCACCTTGCTCCAATAGACCCACCCGCCGAACGGATCATTCAGCGGCACCCCGTCCAAGAGCACCAGCGTCCGGCTGACCCCGCTGGGTCCGATCCCACGCAACGAGACCCCCTGCGCCGTCGGATGCGTGACCAGGCTGCTGCTGCGCCGGAACAGACTGAACCCCGGCACCTGCCGCAGCAGATCGTCCACCGTCCTGGCCGGCGACTGCCTGATCTCTTCTTGCGTGATGACCGTGACATTGGCCGGGATATCCCGCAGTCGCTGCTCCACCCGGCTGGCGGAGACCACAACCGGATCGAGACGCACCGTCTCTCCGTTTGTACCCGCCGTCGGCACGCCGGCATCGGCCCCCCACGCCGCCGGAGACGGTCGCATGAAGGTAGCGATGGCGAACAATCCTGCCACAGCGATAATCGTTCGATATGATCCGAACCTCGCCTTCCCTGTCAGCGTCATGCTTCCTCCCGGCACCCCCTCACCTTCATCCTCTCCCCCAGGTGTGGGGGAGAGGTGAGTTTATTATTAATCCCTCAACCCTTCGTGCAGCGAGCAGGCCCCTTTTGTGTTCCCCTCTCCCCTTTGGGGGAGAGGGTGCGGGTGAGGGGGAACTTGCAGAGCAATACACCCTCAATGGTGATCCGCACCGTGTCGCCTCATTGTACGAACTGCCGTTCAACCGTTTGCTTCCTGAACAACCAACTCCACTCGGTCTTATCGATCAAGATGGCATTCGGGATCGGCTCTCCGAAGTTCTGGGCCATGGAAAAGGTGTAGGCCCCGGCATTGAACACTGCCAGCAGGTCGCCCGGCTTCATGGGTCCGCTCACCAGTGAGAGCGGAACCGGCTCAGACGGTGTGCAGAGAAAATCGCCGACGTGATACAAGGTGCGTCCTGGTGACACCCGACATGGTATGACGACATATTCGGCGTTTTCGCGAGGCGGCAGGATATTCCGTCCCGCGTCCACCAGCGCCCAGCGTCGGTGCGCTGTTCGCTTGCACGTGAGCACGCTCGTCAGGCATGCGGCGGCATCATTGACCAGATATCGCCCCGGCTCAACGATGACCTGTCGGTCACCGGCCAGACCGACAAGCGGGTCCAACATCTCACGCACGAACTCGCGAAACGGCCACCCGTGGGCCTCCATCAGATAGCGACTGCCGAACCCGCCCCCAAGGTCGAGGATGGGAATCCGGATCCCGAGATCGGCTTCCACTTGTCGCAAAAACTTCACTACTGCCGCCACCTGAGCGCGATGAGCGTCAGGTGTGTATTGCCGCGTGTAGCCGTGACAATGGACCGCTCGGAGGGAGAGGAAGCGTGAGGCGACGATGGTTCGCACGGCGTTCTCTGCCTCACCGCCGGGTACATCAAAACCGAACTTGGATCCTGGAGGGGTAAACGGACCCCGGAGACGGCGCGACAGAAGCGGATTGATCCTGATGCCGACCTCGATCGTTCGCCCCAGCCGTCGGCCTAAGCCGTCGAGAAACGCGATCTCCGGCAGCGACTCCACATTGATCAGACAGACCCCATCACTGACGGCACGCTCCAGGAACTCCGGCCGCTTCGCGGGTCCGTTGACGATGATCTGATCCGGCGTAAAGCCGATCCGTCGAGCCAGCAGGTATTCATATTCGGATATCACCTCGACATTCAGCCCGGCCTGTTGAAGAAGCGATACAACCCCAACCAGATAACAGGCCTTCAATGCGAAGTGGATGCGGATCGGCCGGGGTGACGCGGCCGCCGCGGCTGTCGCCTCGACAATGTTCTCGCGCAGCCGCGCCGCCGAGTAGGCCAGGAGCGGCGTGCCGAGCGGTTTCACAACCTCCCGGCAGGGCAACTGTTCGATCCGGACCTCCCCATCCTTCACATGAAACGGCCTGTCCTGTTCGAGGAGGCGGCGCGTAGCCGATGATGCAAACCGGCGGTAGTCGTGGATTGTGCGTTTTGTCATACCGTTGTTGTCGCGTCCGGATATGTCTGCTCTATCGTCGCGGAGAGATCTACGAGCTGATTATAGCACTCCGACCGACTTTGTCCGCGTGAGAAAAGTGTGCAGACCGGCTTTCCCGGCGCGATCTGCTCCCCTTCGTGCGGCAGATCCCGAATGCCCTGCTCGAACCACCATTGCGGATTGTGAAAAATCAGCGCCCGCGAGGCAAAATGAACGGCCTTACCGAAGTAGCCCACGTCATGGTGTGCGAGGGGGTCGAAATCCGGCAGTCTCCCCAGACAGGCATCGAGATGAGTCCTGAAGATGTTCAGGCCGTAGGCCCTCTCGATCAATTCCATTGAAGCGGTATAGCGGGGATTGACCTCGATCGGGTAGACGGTCTGTCCCTTCAAAATGAAATCGATCCCATTCACGCCGACAAGGTGGAACGCGCGGGTAATGGCCCGAACGACCCGATTCACGCGCTCGACCAGATCGCTCCATTCGCTCCAACCCGCTCTCACCGGCCCAAGGATACTGCCGCAGTAGCGAAAGCCGTCCGCTCCGAACTCGGTCCTGCCGATAAGCTGTTCGGAGATACCCAACAGGCGCGCCTCCGACCCATCCGCAGCGAAGACTGCGCCGCACGACACACCATCCAGGTATTCCTGAAGAAATACAGCGCACTCAAGCCGGTCTTCGGAACGGTGAACGGCGATTCCATGACCGCCGCCGCCGCGCAGCGGTTTGCGCAACCAGACGGTATCAGGACCCAGATCGAGCCGCTCGGCGTCAAAGACAATGCGGGGCGCAGGAATCCCGGCCTGCGTGAGAACGTCGAATAATCTGGCAGGGTCCCTCACCGATGTCAGGACGGTAGGGCTATTGCCCAGGATCGGTTTATCGCCGGCTATCGCCTCGATGACTGACGGATAGTTTTCCAGGTTTGCGGTATAGATCAGCACGTCGAACGGAAGGTCTGCGGACGCGGCGATCAGATGACGGGCCTCATACGGAAGGTTCAGATCGCGCTTGATTGAACGGTGCGGGCAGAGCGACCCAAGGTCGAAATCTCCGAAGTAGTCGGCCGCAACGATTCGATGCGCCAGACCAGTCCGAATCGCCGACTCCGCCATGGCGCGCGCGCTAACCCCCACAATCAGAATATCCACGATTCCTCTTGCCGCTATGAGGAGGGAGCGGACGGCGGCGGGTTATGCGCGGAACGGATATTATCTGATCCGGAACAGAAGAGGCGTACGGGGTTGGGTCATCTGGGATGACCGTCGCACACGTGCTAATCCTTCAGTGCCTGCGCCATCTTCGCGAGGGTCTGTTTCGCGTCACCGAATACCATCATCGTGTTAGGCAGCGTGAAGAGCTCGTTGTCGATGCCCGCAAAGCCGGCGGCCATACTGCGCTTGAGGACGATGACCGTACGCGCCTCCTCCACATTCAGGACCGGCATGCCGTGAATAGGGCTCGAGGGGTTGGTCTTCGCGGCAGGATTGACGACGTCGTTCGCGCCGACGACAATCACCGCGTCCGTTTTCGAAAACTCTTCGTTAATGTCCTCAAGATCGTACAGTTGGTCGTACGACACATTGGCCTCAGCCAGAAGGACATTCATATGGCCCGGCATCCGGCCCGCCACCGGATGAATCGCATATTTGACGGTGACGCCGTCCGAGCTTAGCAGATCGGCCAATTCCCGCAGCGCATGCTGAGCCTGCGATACCGCCATACCGTACCCGGGTACGACAATCACACCCTGCGCATTCCTCAGAACCGTTACCGCATCGTCGATCGTTCCCTCATTGATACTGCCGGCGGTAGACGCCGCACCGGAGGGGGCCGCTGCTGCCGTTGCGCCGAACCCTCCGAACAGAACGTTCGCCAGCGATCGATTCATCCCCTTACACATAATGTCGGTCAGAATGATGCCCGAAGCGCCGACCAACGAGCCGGTGATGATGAGCGCATTATTGGAGAGGACAAAACCGGCGGCTGCGCCGGCAATCCCGGAGTAGGAGTTGAGCAGCGAGATCACAACCGGCATATCGGCCCCGCCGATCGGTATCACCACCAGCACGCCGAGCACAAGACCGATCAGGTTCAGGAGGATAAATTGACCCCAGGCATCCGGAACCGTCACCACCCATACGCTCAGCCCGGTGGAAAGCAGCAGAAACGAAAGATTGACCCAGTGCTGGCCCGTAAAGAGAATCGGCTGCCCAGACATCAGTTCCTGGAGCTTTGCGAAGGCGATCATACTGCCGCTGAAGGTCACTGCGCCGACAATCACGGTGAGTTGAACGGCAATCAGGGCCACCATGGACAACTCGGCCCCCAACCGATAGAGTTCCGACACGGCGATAAGCTGGGATGCGGCGCCACCGAATCCGTTAAAAAGCGCCACCATTTGCGGCATGGCCGTCATCTGGACCTTCATCGCAGATACGGCGCCGAGAACAGTGCCCACGATGACGCCGGCCACGATCTGTGTCCACGTGAAACCCTCGCCTTTCATGAGCGTCGCCAGAATCGCAAGACCCATGCCCCCAGCCGACAGGTAGTTGCCAAACCGGGCCGATCCCACGTTGCTCATTAACTTCAGGCCGATAATAAAGAGTACGGCCGCGGACAAATAGAGGAACTCGATGATCATCGGGCCTTCCCTTTGGGTTCGCGTTTAAACATCCGCAACATCCGGTCTGTCACAAGGTAGCCGCCGACCACATTCAGCGTGGCGAACGCAACCGCAAGGAAGCCGAAGAGCCCGAGCAGATCGAATCCGCCGTAGCCGGCGGCGATAATCGCGCCGACAAGGGTGATCCCGGAGATCGCGTTCGACCCGGACATCAAGGGGGTATGCAACATCGGCGGCACCTTTGAGATCACCTCAAACCCCACAAATATCGCCAGCACAAAGACGTACAAACCGAGCATCATCTCATTGGACATCAGGCTCCACCCCTTTTTGACAGCAGCTCCTTGACCTTCGGCTGAACAATCTCCCCTCCCAGCGTGATGACACACCCTTGGGTGATCTCCTCCTGGAGATTCAGCTTCAACCCGCCGTCACCCATCAGGTGCAGGAGGAGTTTCTCCATATTGCGCGAATACATCTGGCTCGCATGGACCGCCAGACGGCTGGGAAGATTCAACCGGCCGAGGATCGTCACGCCATGCTTGACGACCTCTTTTCCGGGCTCGGTCAGCGCGCAGTTACCGCTCTGCTCCGCCGCAAGATCCACGATCACCGACCCGGGCCTCATGGCCTGGACCATCTCTTCGGTGATCAGAATGGGCGCGCGCTGACCGGGGATCAACGCCGTCGTGATGCAGACATCCGATTTGACGATATGCCGGTGCAACAGCTCGGCCTGTCGCCGTTTATACTCGTCAGACAGCTCCTTCGCGTATCCGCTGGTCGTCTGGGCGTCCTCGGCGACATCCACCTCAACGAACCGCGCACCCAGGCTTTCCACCTGTTGCCTGACGACCTTGCGCGTGTCGAACGCCTCCACCGTGGCGCCAAGCCGTCTTGCGGTGGCGATAGCCTGAAGGCCGGCGACACCCGCGCCCAGAATCAGCACCTTGGCCGGCGCAATCGTCCCCGCGGCGGTCATCAACATGGGGAAGAACTTTGGCAGCGTGTACGCAGCCATGATCACCGCATAGTATCCGGCGATCGTTGCCTGCGAGCTCAAAACATCCATCATCTGGGCCAGCGTCGTCCGGGGGATGCTGTCCACCGCGACCGCGGTGATCTTGCGGGCGGCAAGCGTATGCACGAGGTCGTGGTTGACCAGCGGATAGAGCAAGCTGATGATCGTCGTGCCTTCCCGAATCTTCTGGAGTTCCGCCGGGGTCGGGCGCTGAATCTTCATGATGACATCCGTCGCGGCGAGTAGCGCCTCTGCCGAGGGCTCTATTGTCGCGCCGGCCTCCTCGTACTCCCCATCCCGGAAGCACGACCCCTCACCGGCGCCGGACTCAACGCAGACCTCAACACCCTTTTTAACCAATCGTTTGACCGTTTCAGGGATAATCGCGACGCGCTTTTCTCCTGACTCGGTCTCCTTCAGGACTGCAACCCTCATCGATCGGCTCTCTTCGATATGGTTAGACGGTTACCCCGCACTCGTTCCTGCTCCGATAATCGGTATGACTCTCCGGGATCCCCGGACGTAACAAGCACAACAGATATGACAGATACGTATAGATCTTTCTCGAGGCTAGAAGCAGCGGTTCAGCGTATCGCGTGAGTCTCGCACGTGTCTACTGCTTGCGGAAGCACAGTGTACTAAAACGCGACACCCAAGGTCAAGCACAAAAATACTCACAAAATTCCCCATACTTGCGCATCACAAGCCTGCACAAGACAGTCCAGTCGTTTATTGCTCAGATCTCCGCCCCTCGGATTATCGTCCAACCCCACAATACGTGAATCCCAACATCCGTACGCGCTCCGGTTCGTAGACATTGCGCAGGACTATACAGCTCCTCAGTTTATCTTATCGTACGTTACACCTTTCCTTTACCGGATCGTTTCTCCTCATCCTTGTCGTTCTTAGGCGTCACATCGATGGCATCCTTCCCTGCCAGCGAATCCTTGAAGCCTCGAATGGCCTTCCCCAGGCCGCTGCCGACCTCCGGTAACCGGCTGGCGCCGAACAGGAGCAGCACGATGATGAGAATGATCACCAATTCTTGAATCCCCAATCCGAACATGCGCCCTCCTCTCTTGCGGCCTCTTAGGTATAGAGGACCCGCTCATCGTTATGCCGACGGGTCAGCTTGACACTATCGAAGTGCTCCAGAAGGGGGATCGCAAACCTCCGGCTGATCCCCAGGAGTTCCTTGAACTGTTGCACGGTAATGGCGGCATGGGTCTCAAAGTGTTTGAGAAGCATCTCCTTCGCACGGCCGTAATGATCGTGGTGCAGGTAGAGGTTGTCCTTGATCTTGATGACTATCCCCTCGTCCACAAGGCGACGAAAGATGGTGATCCCGGTCTTGCGGTCGGCGCCGGCCTGGGTCAGCGCCGGCTCAAGGTCCGCCGGCTGAAGGGCGGCCTGCAGGTAGATCGCGGCCAGACGCGCCTTCACGGCCTGTTCTGCGGCTGAAAGGGTCGGACGGTGCTCGAAATGTCGTACCTTTTCCCGGTCGAGCGCGATGTGCCGCTGCTCTGCGAGTCCCTGTAGCAGGTGCACGAACAGGGCCGGACCGACCTGATGCAGTTTGGACCGCAGCTCCTCCTTCGGCAACCCGTCCTTCAGCGGTTCCTGTTTATGGAAATCCTTCAGACGAGATACGATCTCTGCCGCCAAACGATCATAGCTTTGCCGGTGCAGATATCCGAGTTCGCCTTTGGTCCCCAACGCCACAGCCGTACCGCCCTCAATAAGTTGTCCAAGCTCTCGCTGCAACGCGGTCTCATCCAGGCCGGCCGATACCCTGAGCGCATCCGGCATGATCGGTACCGGACCGGCCTGCAACAGCAGGCGCTCGACCTGCTGGGCCGATGTACCGGTCTGCAGGACCTTGAGGTGTTCGAGCAGCATCGCCCTGGCCCGGCGCCGGACCGGGGGATTCGGATCGAGGATACTTCCACCCCCGATCGTCTGGGCGGGCGAGTAGCTTCGGATGACGTACCGATCGCCGGCCAGGGCAACGGTCATCCCCTCCAATCGCAGGTGGGCATACGCCTCTTCGCCCGGATTCAACTCTTCACGATCGAGCAAGACGACGCGAGCCAGAATCTCGCCGGTCCCCAAGTGGAAACGGACCCGCGTCCGATTCCGCAAGGCACGCGGAGCGTCCTTCAACAGGGCTAATGATACGTCGAGGGTCAGGGTCGGTTGCAGCGTATCCGGAAACGCCAAGAGATCGCCGCGATTGAGTTGATCGACCTCGAGACCCGGCAGGTTAACGGCGGTCCGCTGTCCGGCCCAGGCCTGCTCGACTGTGTGGCCGTGGACCTGAAGCCGCCGGACGCGCGAACGGCGTCCGACAGGCAGGATGACCACCTCGCCTCCAACCCGCACCGTTCCAGACCAGAGGGTGCCGGTGACCACTGTGCCGAATCCTTTGATGGTAAAGACCCGATCGATCGGCAGACGGAAGATCCCGCTGTCGCACCTCGGCTCGATCGTCTCGGCCGTCTCGCGGAGGATCGTCCTCAACTGCGAAAGCCCCTGCCCGGTCACCGATGAGACGGCAACGACCGGCGCACCCTCAAGGAAGGTGCCGGCCAGAAACCCCTGCAAATCGGTCCGCACCATTTCCAGCCAATCGGGCTCGACGAGATCGATCTTCGTCAGTGCTACGACACCCCGCTTGACCTGAAGCAACTCGCAGATGTGCAGGTGCTCGCGCGTCTGGAGCATTACCCCCTCGTCGGCTGCAATGACCAGCACAACGATGTCGATCCCGCCGACGCCCGCAAGCATCGTCTTGACGAACCGCTCATGTCCCGGGACGTCGACGATCCCGAGTTGCAGGTCATCGGACAGGACCAGGTCGGCGAACCCGAGCTCGATGGAGATTCCGCGCTCCTTCTCCTCCTTCAACCGGTCGGTGTCGACGCCGGTGAGGGCCTTGACGAGCGCAGTCTTGCCGTGGTCAATATGGCCTGCGGTCCCTACGATAATGTGCTTCATGGTCGCCACAGCGCCATGGTACCACACGCCTCCAAGCGGCCACAAGGTTAAGGGCTCCATACCCCTGCCCTGGGTTTCCCTTGACACGCCTGGTTTGACATTACGGCTCTTGGCGGGTTCAACGAAATCGGATTGGCGATGGGCCGATTCTTGTTGGGTTAATTGACATTGTTTTGGAATGGCTTGCGTAGACTCTGGGTATGAACATCAAGGTGATCGTCGAACTCGGAGAAGATGGACAGTACGTCGCGCACTGTCCTACCCTGAAAAGCTGCTGGTCGCGGGGCAAAATCCGTCAGGAGGCGTTGCAGAATATCTGCCGCCCTGATCTCCGCCTTAGCCTTTCCCGGAAGCAAGCCGGATCAGATCCTGTCTCGCATCCGCCGAGGGGAGTTCGCGCGTTTTTGTCTTCTTTTTTTGTTTTGAGCTCCAGGACCGTCTCTGGGCGCCTTACACCCCGTCCTTTCGATTCGGAGGTTGCTGAGCCCTGATAGTCTTCACAAGGGAAAGGAGGTAAGCAATGGCCACAGGCTTGGGAAGCACGAGGGCGGCCCCTGCCTGTTTGGCCTCCTCGATGAGATCGGGTGAATTGTGTGCAGTAATCAGAATCGAGCGCGGGCAGCAGCCCACGGTTCGCAGGCATCTGAGCAGGGTCAGCCCGTTCAGATGAGGCATCTGATAGTCGGTAATGAGGAGATCGTACGTCCCAGCCTGTAAGCTGGCAAGCGCCTCCAGACCGTCTCTCACGCAAGTCACGCGGCACTCTATCGAACTGAGGGCCTCAAAGAGCAGTTCGCGGATCTCGCTGCTATCATCCGCAACCAGAACCCGAAACCGGTCGCGCCCCTCCAGGCTCGGATCAACCATCGTCTTTCTCGCGCCCGCGTCTCGGACCCCTCGACGCCGGACCTATTAACCGCTCTAAACCAAAGACTGTTGAGTAGACCACAGGAACTACATCACCTCGTTCACGCCCGCCGGCTTCCGGCGGATAGATCACACGCACCCTGGCAAGCCCATGCCGGCCCAAAGCTTCGCCTAGCCGCTCTATCTTCTTGACGGTCAGTGATGCTCCCAGCCCCCGCTTTAAGATCTCCCAAGCGATCTGCCCTTCCTCGCCAATCCGTACAGCGGAAACCAGGAGGAGAAGATATAACTTCAGTTCTTCCGTGGACATCGATGAAAACCATCGAGATCGGCAAATCAAGGCCAATAGTGCAACTCGCTTATTCATGGCGTCTGCTGCCACACAGCGTGACATTCGTATTTAAAGATTGTTTTAATGATGTTACACGCTCTTTCATGCTGCGACGTTTTTCTATGCGCGAAAGTGTAGGATATATACACATTATTGTCAAGCCATAATCAAGACTATATATCGTTTTTCGAAAGCCTCCTATTCTATGAGGACTTGGAATCCTATTGACTTCAGTAGAAAAGCGAAGTACTTTTCGCTTCCAGGAGGAATGTGTGAGCGCAGAGCTGACAATTCAAATTGGCAGGCGTCTGAGGCGGATTCGAAGGATGCGCAATCTGACCCAGAAGGAGGTGGCCAATAAGATTGTAGGAAGGGTAGACTACACGTATATCGGAAAGATCGAGCGGGGAGAGCAACTACCCTCACTCAAGGTGCTGGAAAAGCTCAGCGACGCATTAGCTGCCCCTCTTGCGTTTTTTTTCCAGGAAGAAGCCTCATCTCATCTGCTGCCGGAGGAACTCAGAACACTCAGCGGAGAAGCGGAAAGAACGGCGCTGCTCCGGGAAGTCGCTAAGATATCGCGCAGCGATATCCCACTGCTGCTGGAGATCATCCGCGTCCTCAACGTCCATCGCAGGATGACAGGAGGCAAGCGGAAGGCCGTCCGGTATGCGGTCGAACGAAACACGCGACAACGAGCGGCTGAGCAGGTGGGCCACTACGGGACAAAGGGGACAGGATCGCCTGCGGAACCGTATCAGGAAACGATCGACGTGCTGGAGCGGCTGATCAAGCAAGCGAAAAGATCACGGTCCGCAACCTCTCATCGGGCCGTGCTTGCGCTGGAGCGGGCCTGTCGGGAGCTGAGGCAGGGCGCAAACGGTTCCGCGTAACGCGCGTTACCTTCCCGTCACCGAATCGTTTGGAAACCTCGGCGACGATGTCAACCGCCCGGTATCCGTTTTTCTATGGAACGCGGGCTTCGACGGGCTCCGAGGCGACGCTTTCGTTGTGTCGGGATGAGGCGTCAATCGCCGTCACGGTGTAGAGATATCGACCGCGCGATCTGACCGATCGATCGGTAAAGGTCGGCGATTTGAGTGGAGCTTCTGTCAGCCGTTGGGGAGGGCGTTCGGTCGCATCGCTTCGATAGACGTGATAGCCCAGCAGGTCCGCCTCGCGGTTCAGATCCCAACTCAGCGAGACGGCCAGGCCGGGTCCAACGACGGCCCGTACCCGTTGTGGAGGCGCCGGAGGCGTCAGATCCATCGGCGCGGCGCTCACCTCGCCGGACGACAATCCCTCCTGCCAGGGCGGCTCCTGACTTTCCACGGCGGCGATGCGATAATAGTAGGTCCGATCGTTCACCAGATCCGTATCCTGAAACTGCGTACCAACAATGGGCTCTCGATTGACCGGGACGGGATCGTATTGGCCGGGGCTCGCACCACGGTAGATGTTATAGCGTGGCACAAGATCCAGCGGACTTCCATCAATTCGTCGAGCAGGCGCATCCCAGAAAAGACGAACCGCTCGCTCGCCGGCTTCAACTCGCACGTTGGAGGGGGCTTCCATCTCGACCGTGACCAGGGCGGTCGCCTCCGGTGACGACGGGCCGACCACCCCTCGCCGACTCACCGCCTCGACGGTATAGGTGTACCTGGCACCCACAACCACACTGCCGTCGGTAAATGCGTACCGATTGCGCGACACGACCGCATTCTCCGGCTTCTCGGCCTTTACGGTGGCGATGACCGAGTAGCCGGAGGTCTGGGGGGCTGTTTGCGCTCGGGAGATCTGAAACGTCGCCAGGTATTTCAGCGCCGTGCCATCGATATTCGTCGTCGGTCTCGTCCATGCAAGGACCACCGCACGGTTGCGCACAAGCGCCGTCAGATCGGTCGGCGGAGAGGGCTCTATCGTAATCGGTATGACAGGCGGACCGCTCCGGCCACACCCCGAGAACACCAACAAGCCTAGAGACGCTGCAACGATGATCTCTCGAATCCGCATCTTATCGACTCCGAAGTCTGGTCTTCGCGGCTGTGATCGCCTTTTTCACTGCGCTGGTCGCGGTCCCGCCGACGGCTGTTCGTCGCTCGATGCAGGCCTCGAGCGTAATATAGGGAAAGACGTCCTTCTCAAGCAGGGGGGAGGCAGTCTGTAGTTCTTGCAGCGACAGATCCTCGAGCCGACACCGCTTGGTAAGCGCGCTCCGGACGAGCAGGCCCACCACCTCGTGAGCTTGTCGAAACGGCATCCCCTTGCACACCAGATAATCGGCCAGATCGGTAGCGTTCAAGCATCCCTCCTCTGCCGCCTCCCGCATGCGATCCGCGCAGAATGTCAGATGACGCACCAATGACGCCATAATGACGAGCGTCGCCTTGACCGACTCCACGCTGTCAAAAAGCGGTTCCTTATCCTCCTGCAGATCGCGATTATAGCTGAGCGGCAGCCCCTTGACGATAGTGAGCAGCGCCATGAGGGCGCCGAAGACACGGCCGCTCTTCCCCCGCGCCAGCTCGGCGATATCCGGATTCTTTTTCTGCGGCATCATGCTGGACCCGGTGGCAAAGGCGTCCGGCAGCTCAATGAATCCGAACTCTGCCGACGCCCACAGGGCGATCTCCTCCGCCAGGCGGGATAGGTGCGCCATGAGAAGTGCGCATGCAGAAAGCGGTTCAATGACGAAGTCGCGGTCCGACACCGCATCCAGCGAATTGGCCGACAGCGACGGGAAACGGAGCGCCCTGGCGACAAAGGCGCGATCAATCGGCAGGCCGACCCCAGCCAGCGCCCCTGAACCGAGCGGGAGCACATTTACCCGGCGAATGGCATCGCGCAGTCGCTCGCGATCCCGCTCCAGCATCTCGACATAGGCCATCAGGTGGTGAGCCAGGAGGATCGGCTGGGCCCGTTGCAGGTGGGTGTAGCCGGGCATGATCAGTTTCAGATGCGCTTCCGCCTGTGTGATCAGCGCACGCTCAAGCTCAACGATCAGGTGTCGGACCTGATCGATCTCCTCCCGCAGATAGAGACGCAGATCAAGGGCAACCTGGTCATTCCGACTCCGGCCGGTGTGGAGCTTGGCGCCGGCCTCTCCCACCTTTTCGATCAGCCGGGCCTCAATCGCCATGTGGATATCTTCCAGCGACGGATCGAAACGGAACTCGCCACGCTCGATCTCGCCCCCGATCTCGGTCAGCCCTGAGCTGATCTTATCGGCCTCGGCCCTGGTCAGCAGGCCACACCGCGCCAGCATCCGCGCGTGGGCAATACTGCCGGCGATATCGTGCTGATAGAGGCGACGGTCGAAGTGAATCGAGGCGGTGTAGGCTTCGACCCGCGGATCGGTCGCCTGCTGAAACCGCCCACCCCATGGCTTTTTAGCTTTTCGTCTTGTTTTCATGGTCTAACTGCTGCGTCATTACATGCACCACACACCTCAAAAACAGGGTGTAGGGTTTAGGGGGTAGGGTCTAGCTATACCCTATATTTCGCCCTTGCGCGCCCCCGCACCCCACGTTGTTTTCTTAAGGCGCGAATACGAAGCCGCAACGCGTTCAGACGGATGAACCCCTCGGCGTCGGCCTGTCGGTACACCTGATCCGCCTCAAAGGTCGCGAAGGCTGGATCGTAGAGCGAGACTGCCGACTTCCGCCCCACCACCTCGCAGTTGCCCTTGTACAGTTTCACCCGGGCCGTCCCGGTCACCCCCTCTTGAGACGCCTCGATCGTCCGCAACAGCATCTCCATCTCCGGCGAGAACCAGTAGCCGTAGTAGACCAGCTCAGAGAAACGAGGGATGAGGGAGTCGCGCAGGTGCATCACCTCGCGATCCATTGTGAGCGATTCCACGGCGCGATGGGCGGCCTGCAGGATGGTTCCCCCCGGTGTCTCATAGACCCCTCGCGACTTCATCCCGACGTAGCGATTTTCAACGATATCGACCCGACCGATTCCGTGCTCTCCGCCGATCTTGTTCAAGCGCTGCAGCAGCCCCGCGGGCGAGAGGCGCTTGCCGTCCAGCGCGATAGGTCGGCCATTCTGGAACTCAACCTCAACATAGGTCGCGCGGTCCGGCGCCCGCTCCGGCGCGACGCTCAAGACAAACATCTCGTCCGGCGGCTCCTGCCACGGGTCCTCCAGGATCCCGCCCTCGAAGCTGATGTGAAACAGGTTGCGGTCGGTGCTGTACGGCCGCGCCTTTGTGATCGGCACCGGGATATCATACTTTCTGGCATACGCAATCAGATCGGACCGCGAACCGAGGTCCCATTCGCGCCACGGCGCGATGACCCGAATGCGGGGGTCGATGGCATAGTAGGCGAGCTCGAACCGAACCTGATCGTTCCCCTTCCCGGTGGCGCCATGTGCCACGGCATCCGCGCCCTCCTTGCGCGCAACCGCCATCTGGTGCTTCGCGATCAACGGCCTCGCCATCGAGGTGCCGAGCAGGTACCGCCCCTCATAGACTGCATTGGCCTGCACGCAGGGGAAGACGAAGTCGCGCACAAACTCCTCTCGCAGGTCTTTGATGTAGACCTTGCTAGCGCCCGTCTTGAGCGCCTTCTCCCGCACCGGCTCCAGCTCCTCGCCCTGTCCCAGGTCGGCGCAGAACGCGATCACCTCGGCGTGATAGGTCTCGATGAGCCAGCGCAGGATCACCGACGTATCCAGCCCGCCGGAGTATGCCAGGACGATCTTTTTCACCTTTTTCATGCCTATTGTCCCAATCCGCTGATGATGCGACGATGCATGGATACCGTAACAGCCTGCTGCACCTCACCGCTTTGCGTCGGAAAGACTGTCGGCCTCAATGACAAAAACGGTATTTTAGTATATCATTTCACATATTGCAGCTAAAAAAGGGTTCCTCGGAATTCCATATGAGCAGAGACCCGGTCGAAGAAGCCAAGAATGGAGGCGTAGTTTTGGAATCCAGACAACCTCTCATCAGCCATTTAGAAGAATTTTTTAGAAACAATGCGGGACGCTATGGGATAGATATGGCCCTCTTGTACGGTTCGTGGGCCACAGGGTTCCCGAGACCGGATTCCGATATCGATATTGCCTTAGTTTTTTCACAAAAGCTTTCTTGTGAAGAAGAGATCTTCAGACATATCACCGACATATCGTTACGGCTGTCAAGGGAGCTTCATTCAGAGGTGAATGTCATCGCAATCGATCCCTCGTTTGGTAAACCGATGCTGTGTTATAACGCGATTGTTTCAGGTGTCCCCGTATTTTTTGAGGACTTTAATCGATACGTTGATCTGAAAAACGAAGCCGTTTCCCAGATGGAAGATTTTAGTCTATTTGGCCGCGATTGGCAGCTAACCGTTGCGAAGCGCAATCTGGAGGCGTTATCAAAAAAACCTGGCTAAGCTGGCTATTCAACGCAACCGTCTCGCCCACCGATACCTCAACTTTCGCTGGCAGGCCGTCAAGATGTTCGCTGATCAGAGAAGATTGATCGCGCAGTTGGCCACGTTGATTCTGGAAAGGGAGGAGAAACGGTAGATCTGGTAACATCTAAAGGAATGCTGTTGCGATGGGCACCGCCAGGCGACGTGGTCCAAGTCCAACGGCCTGATCGCCTCGGTACAGGACCACCGAAAAGCGAATTCGCTTCCCTAGAGCGCCTTCGCACACTTCAATCCCTGCAAGGTCGCTACGCTCTACGCGAGTGGTTGCTTTCACCTCAATAGCAACCATCTCTTCCCCACGGGCCAACAGAAAATCCACCACTTGATGGTGGATTTTCAGGCTACATCGCACCGCTTAAGAACAGGCGAGACTTCTGAGGTATTCCCCCTTGTAAAGCCTATAACACTCTAGCGGCCTTGAAGCTGAAAGGGAGGCTATCGCCGCTCACCGATCAGGTCCCGGAGATATCTCCGGTGCTGCTCGCCAAGATCCGGCGGGCCCCCGGACAGACTGCCGACCAGATCGCGAACTCTTTCGTAGGGCAGGCTGTCGATCCGAGCGACCTCTCCGCCCAGAAAGGCTTCAAGCGCCTTCCGAACGAGGTGCGAGCGCCGGACCCGACGTTTACAGGCCTCCTGATTAAGTTGCTTGAACAATGGCTCCTGCAGCCGAATCGAAATCTGCGTTCCCATGGGACACCCTCCTTATCCGACCACATCGACCGGGCATATCCCAACCACATCCCATATGTATCCCACAGTCAATTATCGTATATCCCTGCGGCGCACAGAGTTTTTATTTTCCCCTCGCCCCCATTTGGGGGTGAGGGTGAGGGGATTTTCGACGAGTGATCTCCCGATCCCAGGAAGACGACGCGGGGCCACCATTGAGCCGGATGCTACCAGAGGTCTAAGTACGTGGGTATTACGGGCGAGCAACGCTCCCTTGACCGATATCTTCCCCCGTCTGTGTTGATCCGACTGTCCACAAAAGATTACTCCTCAGCTTCAAAGGCCGGTTCGTGAACCCTGAGTCGGCCAGGTTCGACGATCCACAATCTGTGCGCGGGGTCTTTGCGTTTCAACCAATCGGCAAACTGGCGAACCAGGTTCAAGACACCGGCTGCCGTCGGTTTACGATGTCGTAGGACCACCAGTCCGAAATATTTCTCTGGAGGATAGGCGAACACGTTCGCAAAGTCGAGATCGAGCGTCACAAAGCAACGCCCTTCCTGCCGACAAGCCGCCTCCACAACGGTATCCGGCTGACCCGTTAGGTACTCATCGGGTACAGTGAGGACATCGTGACCGGCACTATGCAGGATTCTCACGGCGCGGGGATCCAGGTTCTCGTCGAGCTTCAGCCTCACGAAATCCCCACGACTTCCACGGGGATGACACGCTCGCGGGTCATCTCGGCGGCGTAGGCGAGCGCGGCCTGAACGTCCTCCCGGGTCAGCGACGGAAAAGCGGCGAGTACCTCCTCGACGGAATCCCCATTGGCAAGGTAATCGACGATGATCCACACCATGATCCGGGTCCCCTTGATACACGGCTTGCCATGGCATACATTGGGATCAATCGAAATGCGATCTCTCCAGTCGTTCACCTTCCCCCTCCCCTTCATCCCCTCCCACCGAGAGGGGAGATCAGTCACCCACCTCTTTGCCGATCTCCTGGAGCTGCACTTGATACCTCAATCCGCTGACTGGTGTCCCAGCAGCGTCACCAGGATGGCCTTTTGGACGTGGAGGCGATTTTCGGCCTCGTCGTAGACGATGGAGTGCGGGCCGTCGAGGACCTCGTCGGTAATCTCTTCGCCCCGATGGGCAGGCAGGCAGTGCATGACCAGGACGTCGGGTTTCGCCAGTTGAACGAGTGCCGCATCGACTTGAAATTCCTGGAAGTCTCGCCGCCGTTTCGCCGTTTCGGCCTCCTGGCCCATGCTGGTCCAGACATCGGTGTACAGGACATCGGCGCCCTCGGCCGCAGCCCGCGCATCGTTCAGCAGCGTAATACACCCGCCGGAGAGCTCGGCCTCACGGCGAGAGGCGGCCACCACGTCGGGGTCCGGCTCGTACCCTTTCGGACAGCCCACGTGAAGCTCGATTCCGGTCCTCGCCGCGCCGTACAGCCACGAATGACAGACGTTATTGCCGTCACCGATGTAAGCGACCTTCACGCCGCGCAGGGTGCCGCACCTTTCCTGAAGGGTATAGAGATCCGCGAGAATCTGACAGGGGTGAGTCAGGTCGCTCAGCCCGTTGATCACCGGGACCGCCGCATGGCGGGCCAGCTCCTCAACGGTGTTGTGAGTGAAGGTCCGTGCCACGATTCCATCGACCCATCGCTCAAGATTCTTTGCCACATCCTTGACGGTTTCCCGTATCCCAAGCTGTATGTCAGCGGGCGCCAAATAGATGGCGCGACCGCCCAACTGGGTCATGCCGACATCGAACGTCACTCGAGTCCTGAGCGACGGCTTCTCGAAGATCATGCCCAGTGTCTTATTAAGCAACAGTGGCTGAGCGATCCCCTTGCGCTGCTGCGCTTTCAGATCAGCAGTCAGGATAAACAGTGAGTTGATCTCGGAGGCCGTCAGGTCGCTGATCGACAGAAGATCCTTTTTCATCGAACATACTCCGCCAGAACCGGATCGAGGATGCCTATCGCCTCGTCCACCTCGGTCTCGCTGATAATCAACGGCGGCACGAAACGCAGGACCTGATCGCCGGCAACCAGGATAAGCAGGCCGTGATCGAGGCAGCGTTCGACGATCGGCTTGGCCGGTATCGTCAACTCCAGCGCCAGCATCAGCCCTTTGCCGCGGGCCTCTTTGACGACGGGGTATCGCGCTGCCAGTTGCCGCAGACGCTCAAGGAGGTAGGCGCCGATCTTCGCGGCATGATCCGACAACCGCGCATCGAGAATCTCTGTCAGGACCGTCAGCGCGACGGTCGTGACGAACGGGTTGCCGCCGAAGGTCGAGGCGTGACTGCCCGGCACAAAGGCGTCGGCCACGGTCGCCTTCGCCACCATCGCGCCGATCGGCAGCCCACCGCCCAGTCCCTTGGCGAGCGTCATGATGTCGGGCTGAATGCCCCAGTGTTCATAGCCAAAGAGGCGCCCCGTTCGACCCATCCCGGTCTGGACCTCGTCCAGTATCAGCAGGACCTCCCGCTCCGAACAGAGCCGCCGAAGTCCAGGCAGATAGCCGTCATCCGGGATACGCACGCCCCCTTCGCCCTGGATCGGTTCAACCAGCATCGCACAGGTCCGGGAGTCGATCGCCCGCTCGGCGGCGGGCAGATCGTTAAATGGGATATGCTTGAAGCCCGGCAGGAGCGGCTCGAACCCCTGGCTGTACTTCGGCTGGCCGGTGGCGGTCACGGTGGCCATCGTCCGGCCGTGGAATGAGTCCTGCGTGCAGATGATCTCATATCGGTCCGAACTCCACCGCGCCTTGGCATAACGGCGGGCCAGCTTGATCGCAGCCTCATTCGCCTCGGCCCCGCTGTTGCAGAAAAAGACCTTCCCGCCGAACGACTGGTCGCTCAGCACGCGGGCCAGTCGAATCTGCGGTTCGACATGATAGAGGTTTGAGACGTGCAGCAACGTCTCTGCCTGCGCCCGGATGGCCTGCACCACCTTGGGGTGGCAGTGACCCAGGACATCGACGGCGATACCGGCTGCGAAGTCGAGGTAGACCTTGCCCTCAGCATCCCAGACCCGCGCACCTCCCCCCTTCGCCAGCGCCACCGGGAAGCGGGCATAGGTGTTGGTCAGATAGCGCGCCGCCTGTGCGATCAATTCATCGGTTGTCGACATCTACGCAACGATCTCCGTGCCGACCCCTTCCGACGTAAAAAACTCCAGCAGCAGCGCATGGGGGATCGTGCCATTGATCATATGGGTCTTTCCAACCCCCTTGTCCAGCGCGGCAAGACAGGCCCGAACCTTGGGCAGCATCCCTCCCGAAATGACGCCGTCGCCGATAAGCTGTTCCACCCGTTGCCTGCTCAGCGTGGGAAGAAGGGTACCGTTTCGATCCAGAACGCCGTCAGTGTCGGTCAAGAAGACCAGCTTCTCCGCTTGAAGCGCGGCCGCAATCGCGCCGGCCGCCAGATCGGCATTGATATTGTAGGTGACGCCGGCCTCATCGACGCCGGTCGGCGCCACGATCGGCGTGAATCCGTCGCGCTCGAGGGCAAGCAGCACCCGTTCATCAACGCTGATAATCTCGCCGACGAATCCCAGGTCGACCTGCGACTCGACGGTACCCGTCGCAGGCTCAGCGGTCGCCGCCGGACCGGCCTTCCTGGCTCGAATCAGCCCGCCGTCCTTCCCTGAGAGACCGACGGCCGATCCGCCGCTGCTGTTGATTAGCGCCACCAGTTCCTGGTTGATCCGGCCAACCATCACCATCTCAACAATCTTCATCGTCTCACGATCGGTCACCCGGAACCCCGAGATAAAGGTTGGCTTGAGGCCCGCTTGCTCCATCGCCCGCGAAATCTCAGGACCGCCGCCGTGGACCACGACGGGTTGCATCCCGACATATCGCATCAGGATGATGTCCAGCGCCACCGACCGCTTCAGCGCCTCGTCGGTCATGGCCGCGCCGCCGTATTTGATGACGACGGTCTTACCGGCAAAGGTCTTGATGTACGGCAGTGCCTCGATCAGGATCTTTGCCTTATCGATCCCGCGTCGAATCTCCGACTTCTGCTGTCCCACCATCTTCTCCGCTTCCTAGAACGTGCCCCAGGCGTGTCATTGCGAGGCGCAGCCGAAGCAATCTGACCGTTTTTCAAGACAACAACGGCGAGATTGCCGCGCTCCCGTTGGTCGCTCGCAATGACAAACGGTAAGAGTAAGTGCGTTTGCTTTTGCTACAGGATATAGCGGCTCAAGTCCTCGCTCTTAACGATCTCCTGAAGCCGCTCCCGGACATACGCAGCGTTGATCGTCACCTGGGCCCCGTGCATAGCAGGCGCCTCAAACGAGACCTCGTCCAGCAGCCGCTCCAAGATGGTGTACAGGCGGCGGGCGCCGATGTTCTCGGTCGCCTGATTGACGGCGCTTGCGGTAGCGGCCAGCTCCTGTACAGCATCTTCTGTAAAGTTCAGCGTAACCTCTTCTGTCTTCAGAAGAGCGGTATACTGTTTGATCAGGGCATTCTGCGGCTCTGTAAGGATCCTGACGAAGTCGTCCTGCGTCAGACTGGCCAGTTCGACGCGCAGCGGGAAGCGCCCCTGCAACTCCGGAATCAGATCAGACGGTTTCGCCACGTGGAACGCGCCGGCCGCAATGAACAGGATGTGGTCCGTCCGCACCAGGCCGTACTTGGTGTTGACCGTGCACCCCTCGACAATCGGCAAGAGGTCGCGTTGCACGCCCTGGCGTGAGACATCCGGGCCGTGGCTTGAATCTCGACCGGCGATCTTGTCGATCTCATCCAGGAAGACGATTCCGGAATCCTCAACGCGGCGAATCGCCTCAGACCGCACCTCGTCCACGTCGATCAGCTTGTCGGCCTCTTCCTGAGCAAGGATCCGATGCGCTTCCCGGATCTTGACCTTACGCCGCTTGGTCCGCTGGGGCAACAGGTTCCCCAGCATCTCCTTCATATTGATGTCCATCCCCTCCATGCCGGCGCCGCTGAAGATCTCGACCATCGGCGTGGCCCGATCCTTGACCTCCAGTTCCACAGTGCGGTCGTCCAGTTTCCCTTCGTGCAGGCGCTTCCTGAGTTTCTCGCGTGTCTCGGCCACCGAGGCGGCTGCTGCGTCATGAGATTGTTCGATACCGGAGGGCGTGGGTATCCTGCTGGTGGGTAACAGCAGGTCCAGGAGCCGCTCCTCCGCCAACTCCCTCGCCCGTTCCTGGACCCCCTTGATCCGTTCCTCCTTCACCATGTCGACCGCCAGTTCGGTCAGATCGCGCACCATCGATTCGACGTCGCGTCCGACATAGCCCACCTCGGTGTACTTGCTGGCCTCAACCTTGATGAACGGGGCATCCACCAGCTTGGCCAGGCGGCGGGCAATCTCGGTCTTACCCACTCCCGTCGGTCCGATCATGATGATGTTCTTCGGCGCTACCTCGTCCCGCAATTCCGTCGGCAGCTTCTGACGCCGCCACCGATTGCGCAACGCAATGGCGACGGCTCGCTTGGCGTCCTTCTGACCGATAATGTATTTATCCAACTCGGCCACAATCTGTCGCGGTGTCAACTGTTCCATACCAGGCTCCCACTTCCCGTAACGTTACACTGTCATTGCGAGCGTAGCGAAGTAATCTCGTTCTTACCAAGACCATGAAGCTTGCCCCACGCCCTGAGATTGCTTCGTCGCGTTGCTCCTCGCAATGACGCTTACGGAATGATCTACAACTCTTCGATCGTGATCGTATCGTTCGTATAGACGCAGATAGAGGCAGCGATCTTCATCGCCTCTTCGGCGATCCTTCTGGCGTCGAGTTCGGAAAACCGTACAAGCGCCCGAGCCGCAGCGGCCGCGTATTGCCCACCGGAGCCGATGCCGACGACCCCGTCGTCCGGTTCAATCACATCCCCCGTCCCCGAAATGACCAGCGAATGCTCTTTATCGACTGTTACCAGCAGCGCCTCCAGTCGGCGCAGCGCCCGGTCGGTTCGCCAATCCTTCGCCAGCTCAACCGCAGCGCGCGGCAGGTTGCCGCCAAACGCCTCCAGCTTTGCCTCGAACCGTGATTGGAGGGCAAACGCATCGGCGGCCGCCCCGGCAAACCCGGCGATCACCCGATCATTCCATAGCCGACGGACCTTGCGGGCGGTCTGCTTCATCACCGTCTCGCCGACGGACACCTGCCCGTCCCCGGCCACCACGACTTTCCCCTTATGCCGTACCGCCAGAATTGTTGTGCTTCGTGTTGTTATCACCCTATACCCTCTACCCTCTACCCTATACCCTAGTTCTTAGGCCCGCGGATGCGCCTTGTCATACACCTCCATCAGGTGATCCAGATTCACGTGGGTATACCGCTGGGTCGTCGAAAGCCGTGCATGCCCCAGCAGCTCCTGAATCGCGCGCAGATCGGCCCCGGCCTGCAGCAGATGCGTCGCATAGCTGTGGCGCAGTCCGTGGGGTGTGATCTTCGGCCCCAGACCGCTCCGATTCAGGCACTTCAGTACGATTCGCGCGGTACTCCGTGGGGTCAAGCGGCCGCCTTGCTGATTCAGAAACAGCGCCGCCAGTTCGGGAGTATCGTGTTTTGACTTCAGGATCAGGTCATCCCGTTGATCAAGATAACGCCTCAGGACAGCAATCGCCTTAGATCCTATCGGAACGATTCGCTCTTTTCCTCCTTTACCTCGCACCCGAACCAGACCCTGCCGCATATCAACATCCCGCACATCCAAGCCCGTCAACTCGCTCAATCTGATCCCTGAGGCATAGAAAAGCTCGAGGATCGCGAGATCTCGGGCGCCGGGGGGATCTGGCTCATGGGATGACGCCAGGAGCCGATCCGCCTCGTCCACAGTCAGATAGGCCGGTAACCGCTTCGGCAGCTTCGGGGTCGGAACGAGCTTTGCCGGATTTGCTGTAACGATACCCTCCCGGCACAGGTACCGGAAGAACGATCGCAGGGTCGCCAGCTTCCGCGCAATGCTGCTTCTGGCGATGCCCCGTCTGTGCAGATCCGCCACAAAGGCCCTGATCGCCAGGACATCTATCTCGTTCGGCTCGATCTCCCGGCGGAGGGCATCCCCGTGTTCGGCGTCGCTTGTGGTGAGCCTGGTCGAACCGCTCCCAATCGGTTCCCGCCGCGACAACCCGCGAGTTCTCAGGAACGTTTGAAGCTGCTGCAGGTCGATCGCGTAGTTCTGCAGCGTGTGCGACGACGCCGCCCGCTCCACCTGAAGATACACAAGATATGCCTCAATCTGCTTCAACACCGGCTCTATCCCCGTCCGTTCCTGTCCGGTACGATACGAGGAATAGCCTGAAAGATCAAGCCCAAAGGTTGCAGTTGTGGGACCTGAGGCTGTCTTCAAGACAGATCGGGCAGGTCGCGGAGAGCGCGCGCGGCGAGGGCCTGGCGCCGCTGCCGCTTCGCCCGAATCAGTTCGTCGAGCGGCGGCAGCAGGCCGAAGTTCACGTTCATCGGCTGGAAGGTACGGGCATCGGCGTGACAGATGTGACGGATAAGGGCTCCGAGAGCGGTGGTCGGCGACAGCACGATGGGATCGTCGCCGCAGAGACGTCTCACCGCGTTGACCCCGGCTAAGAGTCCGGTGCCGGCCGATTCCAGGTACCCTTCCACGCCGGTGAGCTGTCCCGCCAGCAGGATTCCGGGATCGCCTTTGAACTGCATCGTCTCCTGGAGCAGGGCCGGCGCAGCGATGAAGGTGTTGCGGTGGATCGAACCGTATCGAAGGAATTCGGTGTCGCCAAGCCCAGGAATCATCCGTAGAACGCGGCGCTGCTCGCCCCACTTCATCCGCGTCTGAAATCCCACCATGTTGTACATGGTGGCCTCCCGATTCTCCAGCCGAAGCTGGACAACGGCGTAGGGTTGGCGTCCGGTCCGGGGATCGGTCAGGCCTACCGGTTTCATCGGCCCGAACCGCAAGGCATCCTCGCCGCGGGCCACCAGGACCTCAACAGGCAGACAGCGTTCGAAGTAGTGCGCCCCTTCGAACGGGTGAATCGGCGCGAGTTCCGCCGTCCGGATTGCATCCCAAAAACGCCGATACTCCTCACGCGTGAGAGGGCAGTTCAGATAGTCATGACCACCTTTATCATAACGGGAGGCGGCAAAGGCTACGGTGCGGTCGATGGACTCGGCGGCAACGATGGGCGAGATGGCGTCATAGAAATAGAGCAGATCGTGCGTATCGACGGAGGCCTCCACCGATGCCTGATAGTTCACCAGCAGATCGCGCAGTGCGTCGGCCAACCGACCGGAGGTGAGCGGACCGGTGGCGATAATGAGCGGCCTGCCGTCCGGAATCGCCTTGATCTCCTCCCGGATCACGGTGATGCGCGGGTGCCCCGTAAGCCGTGCGGTCACCTCAGCCGCAAAGGCATCACGATCCACGGCCAGTGCCGACCCGGCCGGGACAGTATGCGCCCGCGCGGCGGCCATGATGACCGATCCATACGAGGTCAGTTCCCGCTTCAACAGGCCGTGACAGTCGTCCGACGCGTCCGATTTGAGCGAGTTACTGCAGACCAGCTCGGCCAGCCGATCGGTCTTGTGGGCGGCCGTACAGACGGCCGGCCGCATCTCGTACAGGCGCACATGGGCGCCCCGCGAGGCGGCCTGCCAGGCCGCCTCGCACCCGGCCAGCCCTCCTCCAACGACGACAATCTCGGTCACGCCTTCGCCTGTACAGCCGCCTCGGCCTCCCGCGTATAGGTACACCCTTCGGCGCTACACCGGATCGTGACCCCGCCGCCTTTCAGCCGTTTCTCGATCAGGAAGGCCGCCCCGCACTGCGGACAGGCCTCCTGAATCGGACGATCCCAGATGGCGAAGGCGCATTTTGGATAGCCGGTACACCCATAAAAAACCCGTCCCCGTTTGGTGCGTCGCTCGGAGAGCGGGCTGCCGCATTGCGGACACTGGACCCCGATCGGGATCGGCTTGAGATGTTTGCAGGCGGGATAGGTAGAGCAGGAGAGGAAGCGGCCGTAGCGCCCCTCCCGCATAACCATCGGGCTCCCGCACTTCTCGCAGACCTCGTCGGTCGGCTGCGGCGCCGGACGCGCGCCGGCGGACTCTGCCGGCGTGAGTTTCCGGATCGTCTTGCACTCGGGGTAGCCGGAGCAGCCCAGGAAGGGTCCGAACCGGCCGCGCTTCATGACCATAGGCCGGCCACAATTTTCGCACGATGCCGTCTCGGCCTCGGCCGATGCATGGACATCCTCATCCGTCGCGTGCTCACCCTTCAGCTCGGCCGTCAATTCCCGCGTGCCTTTGCACTCCGGGTAGTTGGTGCAGGCCAGAAACCGGCCGAATCGACCCCAGCGGATCACCATCCGACTACCGCACCGCTCGCAGACCTCCTCGGTCTTCTCTTCCATCGCCTTGATATTCCGCATCCCGACTTCGGCCTCCTTCACCCACTGGGCGAAGGGTCCGTAGAAGCGGCGCATCTCCTCAAGCCAGTTCTTCTGTCCCTCCTCGATCTCATCGAGGGTGGTCTCCATCCTGGCCGTAAATTCATAGTCCATCACGTGAGGGAAGCTTTCCACCAAAAGGCCGACCACAATCCCACCCAACTCCGTCGGTCGGAATTTCCCTTGGGTTTTTACCACATAGTCGCGGTTCTGAATCACGCTCAGAATGGAGGCATAGGTGCTGGGACGCCCGATCCCCCGTTCCTCCAGCTCCTTGACCAGCGTGGCCTCGGTATAGCGTGGCGGCGGCTGTGTGAAGTGCTGGGCCGGGGTCACATCGAGCAGCCGCAACGGCTCCCCGACCTCCAGGGAGGGGAGCACCAATTCGGCCTCCTCCTCGACGGCTGTTCCCTCGGCTGTTTCATCTTTCGCCTCGGCCGGCTTGGTCTCGGCCGCCTCGTCCCGCCCCTCGATATAGACCTGCATGAAGCCCGCAAACCGTTGATGTCGACCGCTGGCTCGCAAGGTAAATCGTCCGCCCTGGATCGTCACCGTGGTGACGTCGTAGAGGGCCGGCGGCATCTGGGACGCGACGAAGCGACTCCAGATCAGGGCGTAGAGGGCTAATTGGTCCTTCGTCAGAAACTGCCGAAGCGATGCCGGATCCCGGTAGATCGATGTCGGGCGGATCGCCTCGTGGGCCTCCTGGGCGCCGCGGCCGCTCCGGTAGGTCGGTGGTCGATCAGGCACAAACGCCTGCCCGAACCGCTCGGCAATATAGCGGGCCGCCTCTGTCTGAGCCTCCCTGGAGACGCGGACCGAGTCTGTCCGCATGTAGGTGATCAGCCCGACGGCGCCTTCATCACCGATCTCGATCCCCTCGTAGAGTTGCTGGGCGATCTGCATCGCCCGTCTGGCCGTCAAGCGGAGCTTTCGAACGGCCTCCTGTTGCAGCTTGCTGGTCGTAAACGGCGGGACCGGATTGCGGCGCTTTTCCTTCTTGGCAAGGTCAGTGACCCGGAACTCCTGCCGGCGGAGTTCCTCGACAACCCGGTCGGTGTGCGCCTGGTCCGACAGGTTCACCCGTTCGCCGTCGATCCTGTACAGGCCCGCCGTAAACGGTGGGGGTGTGCGGCCTTCCAAGGCGACATCGACCGACCAGTACTCGGTCTTGACGAACGCCTTGATCTCCCGTTCCCGATCCACGATCAGGCGCAACGCGACCGACTGGACCCGCCCGGCGGACAGCCCACGCCGTACCTTGTCCCAGAGGAGCGGACTGATCTGGTAGCCGACCAGACGATCCAGAATCCGTCTGGCCTGCTGCGCGTCGACAAGCCGCTGGTCGATTGCGGACGGATGCTCGAACGCCTCCCGTACAGCACGCTTCGTGATCTCATCGAAGGTGACGCGGTGGACCGGTTTTTTGGCAAGGCTCAACGCCTGCACCAGATGCCAGCAGATGGCCTCGCCCTCCCGATCCGGGTCGGCCGCCAGATAGATCGCGTCGGCGCCCTTGGCCGCCTTTTTCAGCGCCGATACGACCTTCTCTCGTCCCTCGATGATCTCGTACTGAGGGGCGAAGTCGTGCGCGACGTCGATGCTCAGCGACTTGGCCGGCAGATCGCGGATATGGCCCATCGAGGCCGCCACCACGAACCCTTTTCCGAGATATTTTCCGATCGTCTTCGCCTTTGCAGGCGACTCAACAACTACCAATGACTTAGACACGCCCAACTCAGCCTCCTTTACCAGCTATCAGCGTAGGAGCCGGATTTTCCCTGCCCCATAGGGCGCAGCAAGCGGCGCCCCTACATTACTAGCCGCTGATTTTCTACCCTGCACCCTCCACGCTACACCCTCCACCCTATTTTTTTACCGGCCGGAGCCGCTTGGCAAAACTTTTCCCTGGCAGCTCCTCGATCATCCCCTTGAGCATCAACGACAAGAGGAGTGACGCCATCTGACCGGCCGGAAGCTGTGTCCGGTCGATCAGGTCATCGATCTGCATCGGTCCGGCCTCCAGCGTATCGACGATCAGGGTCTCTTCAGGCTCAAGCGGACCCCTCATGGGGGTCAGATCCAGCTCGATCTGTGTCGGCGCCGACACCTGGGGCTCAATATCCTCCCAGATGTCCTCCCACCCTTCCGTCAGTTTCGCGCCCGCCTTAATAAGCTGATGGCACCCGCGACTCAGGCGCGATGTGACCTGTCCGGGAACCGCGAAGACATCGCGCCCTTGCTCCAGCGCATAATTCGCCGTGATCAGCGCCCCGCTGTCGAGTCCGGCTTCAATCACGACGACGCCCCGCGCGAGGCCGCTGATGATCCGGTTCCGGCGCGGGAAGTGGCTCGGCTTGGGCGGCGTAAAAACAGGGAACTCGCTGATCAGGGCGCCTCGTGCGGCAATCTGATCGGCCAGTTCCGCGTGCTCGGAAGGATAGGTGACCCCGACTCCGCATCCCAGTACGGCGACGGTCCGCCCGCCCGCCCCCAGCGCCCCTCGATGCGCCGCGGCGTCGATCCCACGAGCCATGCCGCTTACGATCGTCACCCCGCGCTGTGCGAGTTCTGCGCTGATCTGTTCCGCCATCGCGCTGCCGTACGGGCTGGCCGTTCGCGAACCGACCACCGCAACAGCCACCCGATCTTCCGCTCTCATCGCACCTCGCAGATAGAGAACCGGCGGTGGTGAATGTATGGCGGCCAGCAACTCGGGATATCCCGCTTCACCGAATCGCACCAGACCAAGACTTCGTGCCTCGATCACTCGCAGTTCCCGATGAAGGGCATCACGCCAGGGAAAGGAGACAATGGTCTGCGCGTTCTGCAGGCTCACGCCCGGAATCTGCGTGAGCGCCTCTATATCGGCCTCGAGAACAGCCTCGGCCGAACCGAATCTCTCTACCAGGCGGTAAAAGGTGGCCGAGCCGACCTCAGGGATCAGACCGAGCGCCAGCCAGGCTTCCCGCTCCGTCAGTCGCTGCCTAGTTTCACCCATGACCTCTATCGCCTCGTCACTATGTGAAAAGCTGCCGGTCGTCAGCCCTCAAACCGATCCGGTTATTTCCGTACGTATGCAGGCAACAGGTTGAATGGAGTGAGCAGACCTGCGAATTTCCGGCGGCACGTCTCTCATAGGAAAGGCGGAAGAAAGCGGGATACGGAATCGTTGTGGCAGAGGACGGCCTTAGCCCCCTTCACCTTTCGGCATATCGGCAGCGCCTCCATCGGATACCCCGAGACCGGAGCCTCCGCCGCCGAGCGCGGCAAAACCGTACTCCAGCAATGCGACGGCCTCACTCCACCGACGGACATCGTTCAGGAGAACGGCGATCAGTTGGCGCTCGCCCCGCGTGGCCGACGCGACAAGGCACCGGCCGGCTGATGACGTGTAGCCGGTCTTGACACCGTCCGCCCCGACAAACTGTCCGAGCAGTTGATTGTGGGTGCGGATCACCCTTCGCTTCACCACGTTTCCTCTTCGCCCCGTCAGGATGGCGATTCGAACCTCGCGGGTCTGGACCATGCGGGCGAACGTCGGATTACGCAAGGCCTGACGAGTCAGGATCGCCAAGTCGTACGCGGTTGAGTAGTGATCCGGATCGTCAAGTCCGTGCGGATTCGCGAACCATGTCCCCTGCATCCCCAGAGCGGCTGCCTTCGCATTCATTTGGGTAACAAACCGCGCTTCACTTCCACCGACATGTTCGGCTGCGGCCAACGCGGCATCGTTCGCAGACTTCAACAGGATCGCCCACAACAGGTCTCGAAGCATAATCCGCTCACCGCGTCGCAGTCCCAGCCCGGTGCCGCTGACAGCGGCGGCCCGCTCACTGATCACCACCTGGTCATCCAGCCGTCCCTCTTCCAAAATAAGGAGCGCCGTCATGATCTTCGTCGTACTGGCGGGGGAGCGTCGCTCCGTGGGGTACCTCGCAAACAGTACCGCGCCCGTATCGGCGTCCATCAATAGCGCTGACGCGGCGCTCAGCGCCTCAGGATCGGCTACGAACCAATCGAGATCGGTTGAGACGCCCCCGCGACCCGTCTGTCGCGTCGGCGCAGGCCCATCTGATTGGCGAACCGTTTGTACGCGAGTGATCTGGGAGTGGCGGGTTGAAAGGCCGGTCACCGATGGGAGGGTAAGATCCTCTCGAATCCTTGCTGAACGCGGCGATCGCCCCCACGCCGGGAGAGCGGTTGCCAGGATGATGCTCAGCGTGACGAGCGCAATCCGCTTCTTCCCTCTTTCCACGGGCTCTCCTTTACCTACGGCGCGCCGAACAGCTCGGTCTCGACCATCTGACAGAGGGCGTGGCCCAGCGTGGCATGGACCTCCTGAATCCTGGGTGTCGATTGAGAGGGCACCACAAACGCATAGTCCACTGACTCAGCGAGGTTTCCGCCATCCCTGCCGGTAAACGCAACGGTGCGAAGTTGCATCTTGCTCGCCGCTTCGATTCCACATATGACACTCGGAGATCGGCCACTTGTACTGATTCCGATAGCCACATCGCCCGCAGAGCCTAGGGCTTCAACTTGACGGGCAAACACCTGAGCGTAACCCCGGTCATTGCTGATACTCGTCAGAATTGAGCCGTCAGTGGTCAGGGCGATGGCCGGGAGCGCCGGTCGGTCAAGCAAGAGACAGTTGACCAACTCGCCCGCCAGATGCTGTGCGTCGGTCGCACTCCCGCCGTTGCCGAAGATTAATATCTTCCTGCCGGCTCGCAAAGCGCCTGCGACCGCTGTGGCGGCCTGGACCATCAGGTCCAGGTGACCCTCCAGAAAGGCAAGCGTAAGTTCGGCGCTCTCACGGAATATCGCCTCGGCCATATCCCGACGCCAATATCCGACGTCGGGTTTCATATTCCTGACATCAGATCCCAGGCTGAACGGCTGTCCCACATCTGAGCCACCACGCGTTGTAACATTCCCATGTCTATCATGTGGAACGCAGAACCTGGTACGTAGAACCGACAATGGAATCGCATCAATCGCGGTTATAGCGGAGCTATTACCTTATGGTGAGTCTGATTGTCAAGGAGAAAAAAGGCAAAGGCACTGCAGGGGATGTGACTGCCGTGTTATCCCTTGGCTTTGACCTTAGCGGAGGCTTGCACTTTGGCCCGCTCCCATATACGCCACTCATAGACAATGGGAGAAGCCACAAACCAGGAAGAAAAGGTCCCTACACCGATACCGGCGATAAGCGCGAGAGAGAAATCGTGGAGCACCTCCCCGCCGAGTAGGAAGAGGGCAAACAAAACCAATAGAACCGTGATTCCCGTCACGGTCGTCCGGCTCACGACCTCATTGATGCTTATGTTGATGATCTCGCCCAGCGATTCTTTCCGTCGGCCCCGAAGGTTCTCACGGATTCGGTCGAAAACTACCACGGTATCAGACAGCGAATACCCGGCAAGGGTGAGCAACGCGGTGACGATGAGCAGGGTGATCTCCCGGTTTAATACCATGAAAAGTCCCAGCACCGCCAGGACGTCGTGGAGGGTAGCGATGGCCGCAGCCACCCCGAACTTAAACTCAAAACGCCAGGCGATATAGGCGATGATGCCGAGCATAGAAATCGTAATCGCCCATAAGGCGGCCTTCTGCAGGTCCTTTCCTATGGCCGGTCCGACCTCATTCGTCCCCTCTACGACAAAGGGATTATCGGGTAACCCTTTCGAAAAAATGTCCTGTACCCGCTGGGCCATCCCGACCTGACTGTCCTCCGCACGCTTCACACGAACCATGATCCGGTCCCCGCCGGCGAACTGCTGGGGTTCGCTGTCCTTCAGCCCACTTTCAGCCAGCAGCGTCCTGATCTGACCAAGGTCCACCGGCTTGTTGAACTTGAGCTGCACTGAGGTGCCGCCGGCGAAGTCGATGCCGAGATTCGCCGCGCCGCGCCCAATCTGAATGATCGCAACAATGCCGAGCAGGCAGAGAATCGACGATATGATAAACGCAATCCGCCGCCAGGCAACAAAATCAATCTGTGTCTTGCCGAGAAGTTCAATCACTGTTAACCCTAGGGGATGGGGGTTGGGGGTTGGGGGTTGGGGGTTGGGGGTTGGGGACCGGAACTCACTAGCCATTTTTTCCATACCCTATACCCTACACCCTGTACCCTGTCTTTAGATGCTTAAGGTTTTCAGATTCCACCGCTGGGTCATCCAATCGTACACGACTCGGGTGCCCGTCAGCGCCGTCACCAGGTTAAAGATAACCCCGAGGCTCAGCGTAACCGCAAAGCCTTTCACGGGCCCGGTCCCGAACAAAAACAACGCAAACGCGGTAATCAGTGTCGTCACATGGGAATCGACAATGCTGAAGAAGGCCTTGTCGTAGCCCCCATCAATAGCCGACCGGACCGTCTTACCTAATCGGAGCTCTTCACGAATCCGCTCCAGGATCAGGACGTTCGAATCCACCGCCATCCCGATTCCCAGAATGATTCCCGCGATCCCCGGCAGTGTCAGCGTGGCCCTGAGACTGGCCAATGCCCCGACCAGCCAAATCAGGTTCAGCAGTAATGCAAGGTTGGCGATAACCCCGGACAACTTGTAGTAGATCGCCATAAAGGCGATGACAAGAACGCCGCCGAAAATCGCGGCCTGCACACCCTTTTGAATCGAGTCCAGACCGAGCGACGGACCAACCGTCAGATTCGAAATGATATCGACGGGCGCGGGGAGTGCGCCGGCCCGTAACACAATCGCCAGGTCGCGCGCCTCCTCCATGGTGAAGCTTCCGGAGATCTGGGCCTTGCCGCCGGGGATCTTCTCCCTGATGACCGGCGCCGAATAGATCGTATCATCCAACACAATGGC